>CAILUB010000261.1 GCA_903837305.1 uncultured Cytophagaceae bacterium | reverse complement strand
TGCCTTGTTATAAAACCATTCAAAGGAATCCCGAAAATAGAAGGCGAACTGAATAGTTGTAATTTTAACATTGTATTTTTTCCCAATTAATACAAACGCTCGACTTCTTGGATCAGCTATATCAAGTTCGACAATATTTTTTATCTTAGAATTTTGTGAAACTAATTTTTCTGCTAAGATTATATACTTGATATACTCATTTAAGAAATATCCTGTCAGCCAGAAATGTAATTTATAAATAGTGGACAAGCTCAATCCGTTCTGAGTTAATTCTCTTTGCCAATTAAAAATGTTTAAAACATTATTATCCGAAAAATATTGCTTTAACAATATTTTGGAATATTTTGAAGAGTCTATATCCCAATAATCTAAAATATTAGCTGTGTCTGTTCTTGGTGAATCAGAGTACAATGAATAGCTAACATTTTCAAAAGAATTATACAGTGGCGTAAATATATCGTTTACCATATAATCAGTAAACCCAAGAAATACTAACTCAGTATGTTCTACATTAGCATAGCTACTAATATTTAACTTTCTTTGTTTTCTTTTACTTCGAAAGTACTTGTAAAATATTCCGAATAAGCTGTATTTAAAATTCCTAGAGTCAATGCCGGGAAGAATATGAATATTTAAAATTGGCTTTGCTAATTCCCAAAATGAAATTCCTGCGATTTTGTAAGAATCTACTAATTTTTCTCCTTTCGAATTTTTAACACCCTCAATTAGATTAATGATTTTTTTTGATTCTTCAAATTTTTTGACAGTATCAAGCATTATTTAAGCATTAATAATAGGGTACTTCAATTTCCAGTGTCCACTTGAGTCTACTTCCCACAAATGTTCTGATCGCCAACTATTTACCACTTCCCAAAAATATTCTTCTGTTATGTCACAATATTCTAAAAAGGTATTGAAATATTTCTCAGGAAACTCTCCATCAAATTTTCTTACCAACGCTACACCTTCCTCCCTTGTGATATGTCCATCTCGAATTTCATGAGCTGTATCAGATGTACATCTACCCAACCCAAATTTGATGTAAGCTAAATAATAATGAAAACCATCAATTTTATCGTCTAGTGAGGCATATTTCGAATATGTGCCTTCATTTCTTACAGGATTTGCCTCAAATCCAGTATTTTCTACACAATAATAATAATTTTCTTGAGGTACCCATTTTTTATAATAGCCATAAAAATGAATCTCTGTGCCTATTGCTTCCAACTCTTCATTTGAAGGAGGCATATAAGGTCTCAAATCATTCTCATTAACTCCATATTTCACTAAATCATCTGGTCCTAAACCTGAGAAATAGTGCTTTTTATGATCTGAACGATAATCTCTAGTTGGATTGAATGCATTTTTCATATCTCCTCCATATTCAACCTCTCCATTTTCTCCATACATAATCAATGGTATTTTATATTGGACAGCAATTTGTAACGGAAAATTTGTTTGTCCGTAAATAAATGGCTGAAACGGATCACCTAGAATTTCGAATGATAGTTTTGTTAACTTTCTATGTGTTTTGCCAGCAGGAGTCCCTAAAATGTTAGCTAAGTCACCAACACGAATCATTTCATGCAAATTTTTGAAACCTATATCAGTATATAAATGTGGCGCCCAAGTTACAGTTAATGGATTCATCCCATACTTATGTTTGAGTTCATGTGCAATATAGGCTGCATCTTTACCCCCGCTACATGGTACAACTACATCATATCTACCATCATTTCTTCTAAACTTATCCAATAAAGTCATTAACTCTTGCTCTCTCTCTGTCCAACTAATTTTACTTTTTTTAAACTCCGCAAAATTACATGCAGAACATACACCCTCTTCATCAAACGTTATTCTTGGTCTCTGATTAGAAATGGTACATTTTTTACAAAATATGACTTCAGAAGGAAGGTTATATCGCTTTTGAGTGTTTTTATTTTCCATATTAAATTAATTTTTTAAAAAATTATTATAAATCATCAAACCATCTAGTCCACTTTTTTCAGGATGGAATTGAAATCCAAAAATATTATCCTTTACAACGGATGAACAAAATTCAAAGTTGGAATAGTTTGTAGTAGTTAAAATGTTAGAAGAATTAGAGGGCTTCACATAGTAAGAATGAACAAAATACATTAAGCTCTCATTGATTAGTGAACCTAAAGGACTTTGTTCCCAATTTAATTGATTTTTATATATTTTATTCCATCCAATATGTGGAATTCTTATAACATTCCCATTCACTGTTTTCGGAAACTTTAATACTTCTCCACTTATTAATCCCAAGCCTTTGTGATCTCCAAACTCATAACTTATATCAAATAACAGTTGCATGCCTAAGCAAACACCCATTATTGGTTTACCGCTTTTAGCAAACAACCTTATAGGTTCAATTAAGTTAAATTGCCCCAGCTGTCTAATTGCAATTTCAAAAGAGCCTACACCTGGCAATATTAAGCTGTCACATTTCAAAATTTGTTCAGGATCCGAACTCAAAATAGGCATATAACCTAAATGGATACATGCTTGCTGGATACTAAACAAATTTCCTAGCCCATAATCAACAATAACAACTTTTTTATGCATTTTATCTTGAGATAATATTATTACTTTTCATTGCCTTTTTTAATTCAGAAAGCAATACAGGCTCTAAATTACCTACTTTCCTCCCACTATTGATAAATTCAAAATTCCCTTCAACAGCCTCTCCATTCATATTTTTAATATGTTTTAATGCCTCATAATGTAAAATGGAGGAGATTGCAACTGAATCGACAACATTGGCATTAAATATATCTAATACATCTTTCATACTACCTGCACCACCATGACAAATAACAGGTACAGAAACATTTTTCATTACTAACTGAATCAAATCAAGATCGAAACCTTTTCCAGTTCCTTCCCTGTCAACAGAAGTTATTATTATTTCACCGCAGCCAAGATCCTCAACTTTTTTAGCCCACTCGGTAACTTCGACCCCAGTATATTCTCTTCCGTTATCTATAAAACAAGTATATAGCCCATCCGAACCTTTTATAGCTTCTACAGCAATAACAATTGTAGATGACCCAAACTCCCTTGATGCTTCATAAATAAACTGAGGATTTTTCAATGCCGCAGTATTAATTGAAACTTTGTCTGCACCACATCTTAAAATCTTTCTTATGTCTTCTAATGTCCTAATTCCCCCACCTACAGTTATAGGAATAAAAATACTACTTGCTGTCTCGGATATTATATTGTGCAAGCTGTTCCTTTCATAAAGAGAGGCAACTACATCCATAAACATAATTTCATCTGCACCAGATTGATAATAAAATTGTGCAAAATCAGAAGGATGCCCAAGAGCTCTTAGACCTTCTAAGTGAATACCCTTAACTAGGTTTGGACCTTTAATGTCCAACCTAGGTATAACTCTATTCGTTTTCATTTTGAAATCTTAAGTAAAATTCTGCAACAACCCAGTCTATGGGATTATCAATGTCAACACTCCTTTCTTCGGGCATTTCGTATTTAATAATCTTGCCAAAATCAAAATTATTGCACTTTAAGAAAGCATTAACCTTCAATAAATACATTGAACCATTATAGACATAAACATTGGGACTTTCTTGTCTAGTTTTATAACTACCTTTTGACTTAACTCTTTTTAAGAACCCTTCATTTGATTCTTCAAATAGTGAAAAATAAGGATTCTCCTTTGATTTCTTCACAGTTACCACCATGTCGGAGGATGAATTAAGAAAAATATCATACATCTTATTAAAATCAGAGATCGTTCTAAAGGGAGAAGTTGGCTGTAACAGTAAAATGTTTTCAAAAACCACTTGCTGACTATAATAATACTCCAAAGCGTGTGTTATTACCTCAAACGAAGAAGCGGAATCAGAAGAAAGCTCTTCTGGCCTGATAAATGGGACTTGAATTCTCTCATGTTTTTTAGCAATTTCGATAACGTCGGTATCATCAGTGCTAAGACAAATCAAATCTTTAGAATAGTCGGCAATTCTATTTGCAAAATCAAAGGTGTATTCAATTAGTGGTTTATCCCCTAATAATTTAATATTTTTTCGAGGAACTCCTTTGGATCCAAATCTAGCTGGAATTAATATTAATGTTCGCAAATTAATTAAAATTTATATGCATAAAATCATCCTGAGCTTTCGAAAAATCTGAATGCCTGCCAATATCTAACCAATAGCCAAGAATAGGATAATGTGTGAGTGATTTATTAGATTTATCAATAATTAAATTCATTAAATCAGTAGCATCTAAATACTTACCAACTGGTAAGTTTTTGCTCAAACTTGTATTTAGCAAATATATACCTGCATTTGAATAATAAGTATAGCTTGGCTTTTCTTCGAAATTTGCAACATATTGATTTTCAGTATTTAATACCGCATATGGAATCGAAACGTTGTAAGGAATACTTGCTAAGGTCATTAATGATCCATACTTTTTGTAAGAATTGAAAAAATCTTCAAAGTCAATATTTGTCAAAATATCAGAGTTCATAACCAACAAGTCTTCATACTTGTGTAGATCTATTAAAGTTAATGCTCCGATTGTCCCAAGAGCATCCTCTTCTTCAATATATTTTATTGAAACCCCTTTTGAGGACCCATCTCCTAGGTAGCTTATAATTGTATCTTTAAGATACCTTACGCTGATATAAAATTCCTTTATACCATAATTAATTAATCTATCTATATTATGTTCAATTATAGGCTTATCCCCAATAATTAACATTGGTTTGGGAATAGTATCTGTCAAAGGTCTTAACCTTTCACCTCTACCTCCCGCCATTAATAGTGCGGCAATTGGTAGAGATGCTTTTCTTTT
>CAILUB010000260.1 GCA_903837305.1 uncultured Cytophagaceae bacterium | reverse complement strand
ATGAAGGATTTTTAATTCTTGTTGCTATATGCAGAACAAGCGTTTCCTTTTCAGATGATTCAGGGCAAATTTTTTTAAATAAGTTGAAAAATTATATTGAATTAATATAAAATGAATAAAAATTTAGAGCCGATTTACACAAAGATTAATGGCAAAATTTCTCAGCAAATTGTAAAAACTATCTTAGGAGATACTGCCTCTAGTGCACTTGTATTATTTGAAAGAGAATATTATAGATCTGAGAATGTCTTTGATGAAGCTCGTTTGTTATTAGAATCATTGCAAAATACAGCATTGAGTAATCAATTATTTGTTGAGATTTTGATTATGGACCTATTAGATATTGTGGATTTGAAGGATTTAATTTCAATATTAAATTTACAAGACAATCTTCCAAATTTCGAAACAAGGCGCATTATCTCAAAAATGAGTAAGGCAAAAAAAACAAATGCTTTAGTAAAGCTATTTAAAGTTGATGCGAACTATTTTGTTGAGAGGAAGAGTGTAAGTGATGCTATAAGTCATGAGATAGTGACGCCTTATTCACCAATTAATATTAATGACCCCCAAATTGATATTCCTAAAGAATATCTCATACTTCATGATTACCAAAAGCGAGTAAAAGATACTTCGACTAAAATGTTATTGGACTCGAATATCAAGAAATTTATGATGCATATGCCAACTGGTTCTGGTAAAACAAAGACTTGTGTCGAATCAATTATTGATTATATGCGGACTGTAATATCAAGTGATGGTTACGTTGTCTGGTTTGCTCATTCAAAAGAATTGTGTGATCAAGCATATGAAACACTAAAGAATATGTGGAGGTTTAGAGGAGATGAAGCAATTAGTTTTTATAAAGTATTTGGTGATGCAGATATTGATCTTAATTTACTTTCTCAGGAAAGGGCAGTATTATTTATTGGGTTTCAAAAGTTTAATTCATTGCTTGCAAGTACCGATCAAAATATCTTGCGATTTAGAACAAGGATTGCAAGTAAATCAAAATTGATTGTGGTTGATGAGGCACACAAATCTATGGCGCCCACATATAAAAATGCTATCAATTATTGTCAGTCAAATTTTATAAACTGTAAATTAATTGGATTGACTGCTACTCCAGGCAGAACCAATGAAGACTCAGAAGAGAATAATTTCTTGGCTAATTTTTTTGACAACAACTTGATTGTAATTAAGGATGTTGATGGAGTTGAACAGAGTAATCCGGTTGCCTATCTACAAGGGGAAAATGTATTAGCAAATATAAATGAAACAATCATTGAGATAGACATGAATCTAAAAAGTAAATTATTGGTTTCTGCTGAAGAATTGAGCGTAAAACAATTAGAAGAGATATCAAAAGAAGCTGTAATTAACCCATTAAGAAATATTAAAATTTTAGAAACTGTTAAAGAGCGAATCTCAATTAATGATAATGAATCAATTTTGATTTTTGCAGCAAGTACTGAGCACTGTATCATATTGGATATTATTTTTAAAAGAGAAAAAATATCTTCAGAATATATATTAGGAACAACATCAAAAGAGGATAGAGAAAGAATTATAAGAGAATTTAAAGAAAAAAAGTTTAATGTGTTGATCAACTATAGTGTTCTTACAACTGGTTTTGATGCCCCTCAACTAAATACACTTATAATTGCAAGAACTGTAAACTCAAATATTCTAGGATCACAGATAATTGGTAGGGCACTTCGTGGGAAACGAAATGGAGGAAATGCTGAAAATAACATAATCGTATTTAAGGATAATATATCAGGTTTAGATCCATCCTTTTTATTTTCATATTGGGAATCTTTTTGGGGAAAAAAAATTTAATTTAAATATTTTACTATGAGCTTAACAGGTGCAGGACTAAATTCAATGAGAAGTATTCCTACTTTTGGAACGGTAGGAGCATTATCAGAAATTATTGACAACTCTATTCAATGGAGAGTTAAAGAAAAAGTAACTAATATAAATGTTGTCCTTATTGAAAAAGGCAAAGGTAGGCTGGTAAAAGATATCATTATATCTGATAATGGTGTCGGTATGGGGGATATTATTGATACATGCCTATATTTTGGTGGAGGAACCAATCATGGATCTACAACTGAGTTAGGAAAGTTTGGAATTGGATTACCATTTGCTTGTTGTTCACAAACAACCAAATATTATGTTTATTCGTGGCAGAAAAAGGGAGTTTATAAATATGTCTCAAGAAATCATGATGATTATGAACAAAATGATATAGTTGTAGATAAACCTCACAAAACAATTTCTGAATTGCCTAAATTATTCCTTGAAACAAACCCTGATTTAGCGTTGCAAGAATCTGGAACAATAGTCTATTGGGAGGATTGTGATAACGTAGAGCCCAAAATGGCAAGCACAATAATTAAGTATTTAGATGAACTATTAGGCAGAACCTACAGGAATTTCATAGAGAAAGATAAATTGAATATAAATTGGAGAACTTATAATCAAGCATCAGAAACACAACGTCCAACTATTGTTAATGATTATTGTTCATCAATTAAAATAAATGACCCATTAAGATTGATTAAATCTGGTACATTATTATCAAAATCACCATATAATATACCAGATGGACAACACGATATTTTTGAAGAAGTAGATGAGGAAATTCCAATTTTTTCTGATCCTGATCCAAGTTTGAATGGACATCGCCATGAGGTTAAACTAAGGCTTTCTATAGCAAAAAAAGAGTATCAAAGACCTGGAGGTGTTGATGGTGGTAGCACAGATATTGGAAAACTTTGTAACAGATCATACGGAATATCATTAGTTCGTCATAATAGAGAGATTAAATTGGGAAATTTTGATTATGTTATGCCAAACTCTTATGATGCTAGATTGAGATTTATGAAAATTGAAGCTTCTTTTGAGCCAATTTCAGATAAAATACTAAACGTTAATGCTAATAAAACGGATGCACTAAATTTTAGGCATATGGGCGTTAAGCAATATGAAGCCCATAATATTGATGGTGATGGTAATGTCGGTTTTGATATAAAGTTTAGGTATGATATTTCATGTAAAATTCATGATTTAATCAAGCAAGCTTTTGATGTAATTGAAAAAAGAGGATCAGGTACTAGAAAAGCGAAGAAGAGTCAAAAATGTCCTCAATGTAAACAATTCTCCTTAAATAAGGGAGTTTGTGATACTTGTGGGCCTATTGTGAACTGTCCCGATCATGGTGTTCCATATGAAAATGGTAACTGTCCGATTTGTGAAGCTATAATTACGCCATCGATTTGTGTCGTACATAAGATCCAACTAAATGATGATGGGGAATGCACTCACTGCTTAACTCCTACGGAGCCTCTGACAGACGATGAAAAAAATGAATTGATAAGAATTCTTAAAAGCTATGATGTCTTTAACAAGGATTCAAAAACGATCCAAGCAACGATAAACTGGTTTATCAAATCGGGTAAAAAGCATTTTTTAATGTTTACACCTGATGATTTGAGCCCAAATACATTTATCAAGTACGTTTCTTATCAAAGCAAAATCACTTTAATATTTGTAAATACTCTTCATCCGTTTTACAAAATACACATTCATGAACATTATCTGAATGGAGATAAAGACTTAGAATCTTTGATATTATTTATAATTTCTTGGGTAAGTGCAGAGAATCACTATAGTGCTGATCCTAAGTTAAAGGAGTTGATAGGACAATTTAGAGTAAATTTCGGTTTAAAATTAGCTGAAAATTTATCCCAATGGGGTGAAGTACTTGGTTCAAATGGGTAAAATTTAATATCATGCTCTATAAAAGCGGTGTAAACTTGAAACAAAACGCTCTTGAATTTATTCAAGGAAGTAGTTCAATTACAATAATTTCTGCCTACATCAAGCTTTCAGAATTAATGTCTCTGAATGATAAAAATAATATTTCAAGAATTGTAGTAAGATGGGAAATTGAAGATTTAATAAAAGGGGTTTCCGATTTAGAGCTATATGAATATTGCGTAAATAATGGAATTACTTTGTATCGTAATACAAGAATACACTTAAAAGCTATTTGGGATAATGAAAGTACTATAATTCTTGGTTCAGCAAATATAACAGGGCGAGGGATTGGCGAAATTGGTAATACGTATAATTATGAACTTTCTTGTAAAACTGCAATTGAAACTTTAGAGGATTTCAACTATTTGAACCATATAATCACTACTAGTGAATACGTTGATATTGACTTATTCACTGAAATTCAAAAAATTGTTAAATCTTGTGTGATTCCCAAAATTGATTTCCCCAAGTTACCAACTGTTAAAAAAAAGATAGATTTTTTTTTAATTTCTCAATTGCCGCAAACTAAAACGCCTGAACATTTTTATTTTTTATTCAAAAATAAACTCAGTTTGACATTAATTGAAAAACAATTTTTTTCCCATGATATGACATTATATTGCCTAGAAGATTGTCAAGATGCTTCATTGTTATTAGAAAAATTAAAGTATAATTTTAATAATCACCCATTTATATTATCCTTCAAAGATGCCGTAAGAAATGCTAAATATGATAAACCTGAAAGGGATTACTCTATGCACTTTGGAAGGGTTACAAGATGGTTTTCTTATAATACAACTACAGTTCCAACACCTAGGCCATATGATTTAAACGAGCAAATTTCCATTTTATATGATTGGATATGCTTTTTTGATAATAGTTTTACTTGGAGTCGGCCAGGAGGGACAAGTCAAGTAATTAAGTATAATCATTAATTTCTCATTTAAGGTGTAATTAAATAAAGCAGCTTGCACATCCCTCCCCTTCGGCATTTAGTATGTCATCTTGCCAGTTGTTTTTTGATTTATTCTGTTGACGTATAGTTTTCAAATAATGGTCTTTTTTGATGGCTGCAACGCGTTCAGGTTTTTTTAAATCTAATAGAGTTTCTTCCATCCAAGTATATCCTTCTTTTTCATACGATGTTGCCATTTCGAACAGATCTGGATGTTGTTCAAGCAACCAAACCCATTCTATTTTCTGTTGATAAAAACAGAAAAAGCAACCAGAACGACTTCTAGAATAAGTTCCTGTCTGTTTTTCTCCGTTAATTTCAACAGTGTACTTAACTGGTTTGTAATATGCTGGAATTCCGACTCCTGAATTTTCTAATATTCCAAATACATCATCAATTTTTATAACATCTTCATTGTCAATTACTGGAAATTCATCAAGCTTTCCGACAGGGTAATCTGTATTTTTTAGGAATTCAAATACTGCCTTGTTAAATACTTTTACGTTTAGATCAATTAAGGCAGTTACCTTTTGAAGTTGGCTGAATTTGAAAGAAAGAGGAAGAGAGGCAAATTCTAATATTTTACTATCATCTGTTATCTTCTTGAAAATCTCTAAGTTAGATTCTAAATTTTCGTTTGATAAAAACTTTTTGATAACATCCTCACTCCAGATGTTTTTTCTAAAGGGAAAAATCGTCTGAATATTCTCTTTCTTAGAAATATACCCCTCTCTATTTTCGTCCCCTCGAATACCAACGTATGAAATGGTTGGGTCATTGCCTATATTTTTTTCGAATGGTTGAAGCTTTAATTTGTTGGTGCACCATCTTGAGTTAGGTGAGGGAAGGTATCCGCCATATACTGCTAGAAAATGATCAAATGGGTTATTTAAAGGAGAATTTTCTAAGTCTAATGAATTATAGATTGTGATTTTTTTGCCAAGTACCGAGTTCAAGCGATCAATTAGTTCATAAGTCTCGTTTAGTTCCTTACCTGTATCACAAGTGTAATAGTTAATATTTAATGTAGGATAATTTTTGCTCATATAAATTGCTAGAGCGGCACTGTCCTTACCTCCTGAAATCCCTAATACATGGTTTATTTTTGTCATGATTCTGTCTGTTGTAATATGTCATTTAGTAACTCTATAAGTAGGCCTTTCTGTGTCTCAGGAGTAAGTGTTTTTAAGTTATCTTGAATTATTGATTTTTGAGTATTTAGATTAAGTTCATCGCTGATAATTACTTTTGAATTTATTAAATGACCTTTTTCATCCGTTAGGCTAAAAGAAATCATTTTGGAGTTATTTGACTTTGAATTGAATTTATGTATTTCAATAGTATTTATAAGTCCTTTAGAATATTTCTCAATATTAGAATAGAGGAGTGGTATTTCTTCATCAAAGATGTCCTCTACGCGCTTATTTAATGCAACATCTGCTAATGACTTGATGTAACTGATTCGGTCATCTAATGGTGATGTAAGGCGCTCAAAAAATATGCGTTGGGTTTTGTTTAGTTTATTCAAATCTATACCATCAAGTTTTTCAACTAATTCTAATTTGTATTCAGGAAAGCTTGAATTTGAGCACCCAAATGATGATGAAATTTTTTTCTCTATGTTTTCTAATAGTTCATTATAAACCTCTCTAATCTCTTTTATGCTTTTTTGTAATTGTTCTACATATGACGTAAGCTTCTCAATTTCAGTCTCAGAATTAATGTTATGAAACCCTAGTGCTGCTGGGAACTTGTCAAATAAAGCATCCTCTGGATCCTTAGCTAATTTTATGGAGTCTCTTAAGTTTACTGCTTGATTAGTTAGATTTGATGTTCTTAAAGCATAGGGGGTTAGACTTCTGTGGAATCTTAAGAAATTACCAAAAATGGAAAGGAATGTAGTTTGTAGGCCATTGTTTGAATTGATTTGAGTGATTTCTTTATATCCCTCTAGTATATTTATTTTAATTCCACTGACATCATAACTTTTAATAAGAAAGTCACTAGGCTTTTTGTGTATCAAGTCTAATGTTTCATCTGAGAGATAAGGCGTAAAACCTCCAGATCGGTGGAATAGCGCAAAGTTTTCTCTATTAGCTAGTAAATAGATTGGGATCCAAAAGTCAAGAAATCCTTTCTTTAACTTATATGGCGCTTTAGTTAATATAGAATAAAGTTCATCAATCGATTTTGACTTTAAATTGCATGATTTCAGGAATGAATCACACTCTTCCCAAATGGGGAATAGTGTCTTTTCATACGGATTAGCTGAGCTTTCAATTGGTTGTGTGATTTCAAAATTATTTGAATTAGTAACCCTTCTATGTATATTGGATCTTTTTAATAAACTTAGATATATTGCTTTTTCAGGAGGAAATTTCTCATTATCAAAACCTAAGTTTTCTAGATTTTCGTTGTCAATTATTCTTCTAAGGAGCGATTTTCTGGCGGAATTTATTGGTGTGCTTAAATGTTCTTTATTTAATAGTTCATTAAAAAATGTCGGAGTTTTATAATAAATATCATTACAAACTTTTGTGATAAACTCATTGAGATTAGCTCTATTGTTGATGGTGATTTTTTCTCCATTGTGTATCCAAATATTATTTAAGTTAGAGTATAAGCCATTGTTTATAAGTTCCTTTAAAATAGTATAATGGAATTCTTTTTCATCATTTAATAATTTAATTGCGTTTGTGTCGTCAGCATGTTTTTTCTTAATTTTCTCTAGTTTTAATATAGTAAAAACAGTCTTTTTTATCTCATGTGTATTTTTATAAAGAACAAAAATGTTGGATATCACACTTTTTGATTTCTCCTTTATTTGATCTAAACTGATTTCATCGAATATAAGATTAATATAGCCATCAATTACACCTTTAGCATCGTCTAAAATTTCAATATCATCACATACTCTGAACTCGAAGAATCTAGAAGTCCCTTTCTCTGCGGAGTATTTTTTAGCTAAAATGATTGGGAAGTCTATTAAGTTGATTATCTCATTAGTGATTGAAAAATTTGAATTGATTTCCTTTGAAACTAGAATTAGTTCTTGTTCTAAATCTAGATCTGTCCCCTCAAGAAAGTTTACTTTATTGCTATGTTTGTAAAACCGGATTATGCCCGCTTTTTCTAATTTTAGAAGTATGTTATTGATGTCGAAATCCCTAGTATACTGAAAATATTGGAGTATAAAATCTTGGTCAAAAAGTCCGCCAGCTTTTGTAAAAATATTTGAAAGGCCAATCGTTTTTATCACCTCTGTTGCAATGGTGTAATCCTCTTCGAAAATTAACTCAGCTCTTTCAAGGGCTTTGAATGTGGAATTCCATTGTGGTTTGTGTGGGTTATCCATTCCTGTAATTTCGCTTGGAAGTGTATAAACCAAATAGTCAAAAACATTAGCCACAGTAAAAAAAGATTTTTTTCTCTTTCTAATGGAAACTTCAGAATTGTCATTTAGGAATGAAAATAAAGACCTTTCATTTTGACCGTATCGCTGTAACGAATTCACAAGAACAGTAGCAGAAATCCAATCTAATGGATAAAGTGATTCTGATAATTTGTCCGTTATCAAACTGTTATAACTTATTAAGTTTGATCCTTTGATTAGCTCTAATAACTGTTCGTAATTTGCTTTTGAAGAGGCCTCTATTTCGAATTCTTGCAATTTATTACTCGCAAAAAATAATAGTTGTTCTACTGGTTCATTAAATAAGAGATCAGTAAATCTTCCTTTTATTTTTTCCCATTCAAGTTTATCTTGTTCATTAAGTCCTTTGCCGTAAGAAGTGAAATTTTGGTGTAAGGTTAAAATAAAATAGACATT
>CAILUB010000259.1 GCA_903837305.1 uncultured Cytophagaceae bacterium | reverse complement strand
TTTCGGATTCATCGTTGACGATCAAACAGGTGAAGACATTTTCGTACACGTAACTGGCCTTTCAGGTGTTACTATCCGCGAAAATGATTCAGTATCTTATGAAGTTACTGATGGAAAGCGTGGTGCAAACGCTATCAACGTAAAGAAAATCTAATTTTTCTTTCGTTTTTTTGATTAGAGAAAATCTTTATTTACAATATATATATAGGTTTACCTAGAAAATTGCAACATTGATCTCTAGTTAAAGAGAAATAAAAAAAGCCTTCTTAACGGAAGGCTTTTTTTATGCATATAGGTGAAGCGATTATCCTTGAATCCAAGCAGTCACTTCGTCTTTCGTCGGCATCGCCGCATCAATCTTTAATTTCTTGCGCATTCCACCTAAGTCATTAAATACTTTATTGGGATTTGCTGCGTCCAATGCTTCTAATGTTAGGATACCCATCTTTTGTAAAGCTGGAATCCAAACCTCAGAAACGCCTCTCTCTGCAAAAGCAGACTCAGAATCTACTTCTTTCACTACTTCTGCACGCATTTGAGGGAAGAATAAAACCTCTTGAATCGAGGATTGATTTGTCATCAACATGGTCAATCGGTCAATACCGATGCCAATACCAGAGGTAGGAGGCATCGCATATTCAAGGGAACGAATGAAATCGTGATCCATCGCCATTGCCTCGTCGTCTCCACGCTCTGCTAAGGCTAATTGATCTTCGAAACGTTCTTTTTGATCGATAGGATCATTTAATTCTGAGTAGGCATTCGCGATTTCTTTTCCGTTGACGAATAACTCGAAACGCTCCACTAAACCCTCTTTCGAGCGGTGCTTTTTCGTTAAGGGCGACATCTCCACTGGGTAATCCGTGATGAAGGTAGGCTGAATCAAGTTTGCTTCTACTTTCTCGCCGAATAACTCGTCGATTAACTTTCCTTTGCCCATTCCTTTATCTACTTCCATTCCGAATTCCACACACTTAGCGCGCAATTCCTCTTCAGACAAGGCATCTACATCAACTCCAGAATACTGCAAAATAGCGCCTGAGATCGTTAAACGAGGGTAAGGTCCTTCAAATTCGATTTCGTTCTCCCCTACCGCGATTTTGGTTTTCCCATGTAAACGAGAGGCAACGGTTTCGAAGATTAACTCCGTCAAATTCATCATCCAGTTATAATCCTTGTAGGCTACATAGAATTCCAACGAGGTAAATTCAGGGTTGTGCGTACGGTCCATTCCTTCATTACGGAACATTTTACCAAACTCATATACGCCATCAAAACCACCTACGATTAGACGCTTCAGATATAATTCATTCGCAATACGCAAATAAAGAGGCATATCCAAGGTATTGTGGTGGGTCTTGAAGGGACGAGCCGAGGCTCCACCGTGAACCGCTTGCAAAACCGGTGTTTCCACCTCTAACCAACCGCGTTCATCAAACATCGCACGCATCGTCGAGATGATCTTCGCACGCTTGATGAAGATGTCTTTCACAGAAGGGTTAACGATTAAATCTACGTAACGCTGTCTGTAACGCATTTCTGGATCAGAAAAGGCGTCGTAGGTTTGGCCATCTGCTTCTTTAACGACAGGAAGTGGCTTTAAGGCTTTGGAGAGAATCGTAAACTCACGTACGTGAACGGAAATTTCACCCATCTGCGTCGTGAACACATATCCTTTTACACCGATGATGTCACCGATGTCTAATAACTTTTTAAATACCGTATTGTACAAGGTTTTATCCTCGCCCGGACATAAGTCGTCGCGGCGGAAGTACAATTGAATACGGCCATTCGCGTCCTGAAGCTCAGCAAAAGAGGCATTTCCCATGATACGGAAGCCCATTAAGCGACCTGCTAATACCACGTCCTGGAAGTTTCCAGACTCCGGTTTGAATTCTGCCAAAATCTGATCAGAATAAACATTCACCGGGTATTCCTGTGCAGGATAAGGATCAATTCCCATCGCCAATAACTCCTGGCGTTTTTGTCTCCTCAATAATTCTTGCTCACTTAAAATCATTTGAACGTGTTTTTACGAATGAACCACAAAATTAGCCATTTCCTTTGGGATTTAAAACTCTTAAAACTTGTTAATGAGGTTGTGCAAGCCTAATTTTCATTTAAATTCGCAGTACAAATTTTAAATTTATAAAAGCCAAATAAAAATGAATAATCAGCTTAAGTCGTATGCGATCATTGCATTAATGTCAAGTGGAGTCACTTTAGGCGCCTATTCGCTCTTTAATTTAGGTAATAATACATCCGGATTCTCGGATGCGCCCTCCGCCTTTACCACCTCCGTATCCAATCAAATCGTTCCAGGAAACCCAGGTGAATTCACCTATGCGGCAGAAAAAACAACCCCTGCGGTCGTTCACATCAAGACGAAAATGGAAACACGTCAAAGACAACAACAATTCTCGAGCCCGTTCGATGATTTCTTTGGATTTGGCGATCCTTTCGGTGGCGGCGGCCGTAGACAACAGCAACAACCACAAGAAGCGTCAGGTTCTGGAGTAATCATCTCCGCTGATGGCTATATTGTGACGAATAACCACGTGGTGGCTGAAGCTTCGGAGGTGACAGTTATTTTAAATGATAAACGTGAATACAAAGCGAAGGTCATCTCAACAGATCCATCATCGGATTTAGCGGTGATTCAAATTAAGGAAACGAATTTACCGTTCTTAAATTTTGGAGATTCAGACGCACTTCGCGTGGGTGAATGGGTATTAGCCGTGGGTAATCCATTTAATCTAGAGTCAACGGTTACAGCAGGTATCGTTTCTGCCAAAGGCCGTCAAAACATCATCGACCGCGATAGCCCAGACATGAATCCACTTGAATCCTTCATCCAAACGGATGCCGCGGTAAATCCAGGCAACTCAGGTGGAGCTTTGGTGAACTTAAAAGGGGAATTAATCGGTATCAACACTGCTATTTATTCACGTACAGGTCAGTTTGCGGGTTACTCCTTCGCCGTTCCTGTGAGCATCGTGAAGAAGGTATCTGGTGATCTAATTAAATACGGTAACGTTCAACGTGGCTTCTTAGGCGTTCAGATCTCTGAAGTAAATGCCAAATTAGCAGACGAAAAAGACCTTAAAACTAGCGCTGGTGTATATGTAGGAGGCTTCTCTGAAAACTCAGCAGCTAAAGATGCAGGTATCAAAATAAATGACGTAATCACAAAGGTAGACGGAGTAGAGACTAAATCAACTTCGAAGTTAATGGAAATCGTGAGCAGAAAGCGTCCAGGTGAGCCACTTCAAGTAACAGTTAACCGCGATGGCGCTACAAAGGAATTCAAGGTGACCTTAAAGAACAAAGACGGCAACACCGAAATCGTAAAAGGAGACAACTCTACTGAATCAGCGAAATCAGAGTTCTTAGGCGCTAAATTTGCTAGCTTGACTCCAGCTGAGATGAAGAAATTCGGAGTAAGTTCAGGTGTAAAGATCGCCGAGGTATTACCGGATGGCCGTCTTGAAATGTACGGACTTGCGAAAGGTTCTGTGATCACCAAGATCAATGATAAAGTGATTAACACCCCTAAGGAGGCAGTTGAGGCTTTGGAATCTAGAAAAGGACGCATCAAGCTGGAAGGTGTGGATGTGGATGGGTCGAGGTTTATCTATGTACTATAGTCCGAAGTCCGGAGGGAGGTAGTCCATAGTTTAGACTCGTTCCCTTCGGACTAATTCCCTTCGGACTAATTCCCTTCGGACTAATTCCCTTCGGACTAATTCCCTTCGGACTAATTCCCTTCGGACTAATTCC
>CAILUB010000258.1 GCA_903837305.1 uncultured Cytophagaceae bacterium | reverse complement strand
TTGACAGCGGGTCTTTCTGGAACGTTCTCTAACTTCTTGATTCCATTACAAATTGGAGCACGAGATATGGCCTCTGGATTCATCAACATGTTATCCTATTGGTTCTTCTTCTTGTCATCGATGATCATGTTCTCTTCGTTGTTCATTGAAACAGGGCCTGCGTCAGGTGGTTGGGTAATTTATCCTCCTTTATCTGCCTTGCCACAAGCAATGCCAGGTTCTGGATTAGGAATGACGCTGTGGTTAACTTCCATGACCTTCTTTATCATTTCATCTTTAATGGGTGGTATTAACTACATCTGTACCGTAATTAACTTACGTACACGTGGTATGACTTTCACGAAGATGCCGTTGACGATTTGGTCATTCTTCTTCACAGCTGTATTAGGTTTGTTATCATTCCCTGTATTATTATCAGCTGCTTTATTATTGATCTTTGACCGTTCTTTTGGAACTTCATTCTACTTATCTGAGATTTATATACAAGGTCAAGCTTTACCCAATGTAGGTGGATCAGCCATTTTATATCAGCATTTATTCTGGTTCCTAGGTCACCCGGAAGTATATATCGTATTGCTTCCTGCTTTAGGTATGACTTCTGAGATCATTGCAACTAATTCACGTAAGCCTATCTTCGGATACCGTGCGATGATTGGTTCGATGATGGGTATTACTGTGCTTGCGTTCATTGTATGGGCTCACCATATGTTCGTAACAGGTATGAATCCATTCTTAGGGTCAGTATTTATGTTCTTAACACTAATCATTGCGGTACCATCTGCGGTGAAGGCGTTTAACTACATTACTACACTTTGGAAAGGTAATTTGATCTTTACTCCAGCGATGTTATTCTCGATTGGTCTTGTATCCCTATTCATCTCGGGTGGTGTTACAGGTATCATCTTAGGTAACTCGGCTTTAGATATCAACTTACACGATACGTACTTCGTAGTAGCTCACTTCCACTTAGTAATGGGTGCGGCTTCTTTCTTCGGATTGATGGCGGGTGTTTACCACTGGTTCCCTAAGATGTTTGGTCGCATGATGAACAAGACTTTAGGTTACATTCACTTCTGGTTCACATTCGTGGGTGTTTACATGGTATTCTTCCCAATGCACTACATCGGTATCGCAGGTTTCCCTCGTCGTTACTATTCGTTTACAGCGGTAGGAAATGATGGTGCAGCGGCCTTTACAGATATGAACTCATTTATTTCGATTGCAGCGATCATCACGTTTTCTGCTCAAGCAATTTTTGCTTGGAACTTCTTCTACTCAATCTTCAAAGGGAAAATAGCTCCGCAAAATCCTTGGAACTCCAATACATTAGAATGGACTACACCAATTAATCCAGAACACGGAAACTGGGTGGGTGAAATTCCGGCAGTATACCGTTGGCCATATGATTATTCTAAGCCAGGTGCTGAGCAAGATTTCATTCCACAAAACGTACCATTCTCTGCAACGAAAAGCTCTAATCTTCCTGAGGAAGAAGCTGAAATTGCAAAAGAGAAAGATATCGATGGTTTATTAGGCGCGCAAAACGAAAGTTATAACCGTTAATTAAACCTAAAAATCAAAGATGCATCCGAATGAATCTCATTTAGATGCATCTTTTTTTTACCCCAAAAATGGCCTTTAGAAATTTTGCAATCCTTTCACTCCTGAGCATTTATTTGCTTATCCTCGCTGGCGGAATAGTTCGCAGCACAGGATCAGGAATGGGATGTCCGGATTGGCCTAAGTGTTTTGGGCGCTTCATTCCTCCTACGAAAGTGGAAGAGTTGCCATTGCATTACGAAGTGATCTACCAGGACAAGTTGCATGGAGAAGTTGAATTCAACGCCACTAAAACCTGGATTGAATACATCAATCGGTTATTAGGAGCTTTAACTGGATTAATCGTATTAATCACCACAGTTTTAGCTTATAAAGAAGGGCGAAACGTATTCTTGCCTACTTTGGCCAGCCTATTGTTAATCTTAGCAAATGCGGTATTAGGGAAATATGTGGTGGACTCCTTTCTATTACCGGGAGTGGTAACTGCTCACATGTTATTGTCCATCGGGGTCATCTATTTTTTAGTAAAAGCACTAAACAATCAATCTTCCTCGGAGGTTATACCGGTGTTGAATCGCCAGTGGATTGGGATAAGTTTGCTTGTCGTTTTAGTCCAAATCATCTTGGGCACACAGGTGCGCGAGAATATGGACCACGTAATTAAAGCGTTAGGTGAAGGGGCTAAAGACCAATGGGTCGAAAACCTAGATCTGGGCTATATCATTCACAGAACTTTCTCTTGGGTGATCATGATATGCCACCTGATTCTTTGGAAGAAGTTGGCACAAAGTGCACTACAAACCTACCGAAAAGGAATACTCGTTTTAATCGGTATTTCGCTCGGAACTGGAATTTTGATGGCCTACTTTGCGCTCCCACTGGGAAGTCAAGCGGTGCATCTTTTAATCTCATTAGTATTAATCGGCTGGCACATCAGCTCGTGGATACAAACAAAAAACGCCTAAATGTCGTCTATAAAACCCTATATCGCCTTATTAAAATCGAGACTATCTATGACGGTAGCCTTCTCGGGGACGTTTGGGTATTTATTAGCGCCCATTGATCATAAACCACTAGGGATTTTCTTGATCTCCTTAGCTGGGTTCGTATTAACCGGAGCGGCGAACATCGTCAATCAATTGAAAGAGATTGAATTCGATAAGTTGATGAAGCGCACGGCGAAGCGCCCATTACCTACAGAGACCTTAAGCCCGGAACAAGCTAGGAATTTTGGCTATGTCTTAGCGGTCATTGCCTTAGGGTTACTGAGCTATTTCACTTGGAAAGCGGCTGCGGTAGGACTACTATCCTATATTTTATATGGCTATGTATACACCCCGTTAAAGCGCGTGGGCCCTATCTCCGTCTTTGTGGGAGCCTTTCCAGGCGCCTTCCCTCCCATGATTGGTTGGGTGGCGGCGACAGGGCATTTTGGCTGGGAGCCTGGTATTTTATTCGCGATTCAATTTTTCTGGCAGTTCCCGCACTTCTGGGCGATCGCTTGGGTGGCTGATGCAGATTACCGCAAGGCTGGATTTAAGATGTTACCGAATGATGGAAAGAAAGACATTAAGACGGCTTTCACCATTATGATTTACACGCTCTTTTTAGTGCCATTGGGATTTGTGCCATATTTACTGCACATCACTGGAATTCAATCTGCGATCATCACGGTCGTAGCAGGAATTCTATTTTTATGCCAAACCTTCTACCTCATGATGCGTCCCACAGATAAGGCCGCGAAGTGGATGATGTTTGGCTCCTTTTTCTATTTAATCATCATACAAATTGCCTTATTATTTGATAAAGTTTAAATCATGAAATCAACAGAGAATGTGATCGAACCGGCTGAAACCCGTTCGGTCAACCCGAAAATTTTTACGATGTGGTTATTCATCGTATCGATCATCATGTTATTCGCAGCCTTCACTTCCGCTTATCTAGTGAGAAAAGCCGAAGGAAACTGGGTAGAATTTGAAATGCCTAGTTTATTTAGCTATAGTACGGGAGTACTTATTTTGAGCAGTATTTCGATGCATTACTCACTTTTAACTGCAAAAAAAGACCAATTTAATGCACTTCGAATGAGTATTTCTATTACTTTTGTGCTCGGATTACTCTTTTTAGTAATGCAATTTTACGGTTGGATCCAATTAGTGGAAATGAACGTTTATTTTGTAGGTAATCCATCCG
>CAILUB010000257.1 GCA_903837305.1 uncultured Cytophagaceae bacterium | reverse complement strand
TCCAAAAGGCATTTTAATTCATCCACCACTCACATGGGAATATGAAGAAGGCTTTGTAACCAAAGTTAAAACGGTGAGGTGGTTGGATTCGGATTCTAAACGGCTATAAACGTTTATAATCGAAATTAATCGGCTGCAAATGCTTAACTCTCAATAGTTTTTTGTACCTTGAAGAAAAATGTGGAGTCGGTAGTCAAAAACAGCATAAACCAAGACTACTTTTCCCCTTAATAGCATGAACCTAAACAGATGAATCTTTTAATGCCCATTCATAAATTAGGATGAAATAGAATGTGTTATTAACTACACTAGGAATCTTATTCGCAATTCTATTACCGAATGCTAAAGCTAGAAACATGAAAAAAGACCCGACCAAATCTGATTCGTCACAAAAACGCAGCACGACAAAGAGAGAGAGCATCAATGCGCTGCCTTCCAAGGATTTGAAAAATTCAAAAATTGAATCACAAAGCAAAATCGCTGATTTAGAAACAACTAAACTAGCAGTTGAGCAAGAAAATAAACTACTAAAGAGGGAGCTGAAAGAGGCTGCACAAACAATTGCCAAGTACAAAGAGCTCTATCATCTGGCTCCAATTGGGTACATAAGCCTATCAAAAACAGGTCAAATAATAGAGGTTAACTTAACCGCAGCACAACTATTGAATAAGGAAGAGGTCGAAACGAAGAAATTCACCCTAACCAATTTAATTCTAGAAGATTCGAAACCCGTTTTCAATCACTTCCTTTGGCAAATATTCACGATGAATAAGAAGGAGACTTGTGAGTTGAAAATCTCAACGAAAGAGAATCAAATCATTGACATACAGCTAACCGGTCTGATCAGTCCTACCCAAGAACAATGTTTGGTAACGATCACAGATGTCACCGATCAGAAAAGGGTAGAAAGTGAATTACATAAATGGGCAACCTTATTTCAACCGAAGGGAAATTAAAGCCAAGAGGAATCGGGAAATTATATCATAAAAAAAGCCCAACAGGTAAATTACCATGTTGGGCTTTCATATGGGGTGGAAGATGGGGCTTGAACCCACGACCCCTGGTACCACAAACCAGTGCTCTAACCAACTGAGCTACATCCACCATTTAATGGGTGCAAATATAGAGAATGTTTTCTGATTTGCACAACTCCAAATCGCAATTCTATCAAACATTCTAACCAATTGCAATTCTGAATATTGCATGAATTGAATTAAAAGATCTAATTAGCAGGAATAAATTAGATGTCGTATTTTATTTATAAATTTTCGCCACCAAAGGACTAAAACTCCAAGTTTTGCCAAAAATAAGGTTCAACTTTTGGTCCCTTTTTTGTGCCTTGGTGCCTTGGTGGCGATTTTTATTATTGAGGTTGTTAGCATTAAGATAGAAACGCTGATATTATTTTATTTTTATCACTTAATCTAAGAGGAAAAAATTAAATGTTCCAAGGGTATTGTTAACTTTGTTTTTGATTCAAAACAAAAGATTGCTTATGGATTATTTACTCGACGATCCCCTTATTGAACGTACCTTTCAAGACATTCTCCTAAAGATTAGGAAATTGCAAAATAGAGAGGTGGTGAACTCCATGCAACGAAGAGGGATCGAATACAAAGTAAATTATGGTGTAGGAATACCTATGCTGCAAGAATTAGCTCAGGGATTCGAACGAAATCATCTATTGGCGCTAAAACTTTGGAACAAGCAATGGCGCGAGACAATGATCCTAGCCACCTTATTGGAAGATCCTTTAGAGGTGACAGAAAATCAAATCGATTTCTGGGCCAAAAACCTACCGACCATTGAGATGGCCGAGCAAGC
>CAILUB010000256.1 GCA_903837305.1 uncultured Cytophagaceae bacterium | reverse complement strand
GGATTAACCGTTGGTATGATACAAAGTTTTACTGCGAATGAATATGCAAAACTTATTGATTCTGACGGAAACGCGAGCTCCCGGAAAATTCACCCAGGAAACGAGTAAGGCGGAAGAACTAGATGTCCCTGAATTGATGGGAATAGTACCGCTAACGGTTAATTCTAATCCTCTATTTAACTGATGCCCTTTCCTGTTCAACACATTTAATACGCTCTTGAAATAGTCACGTTCTTTTGTGTAGGTTAGCGGATATTCAAGCGTAAACGATTCTTGCTTACCTATATCTGGCAAGGAAAAGTGCACCACATTATCGTCTCTAAAATCCCCTTCAATTTGAATGCGCTTCGAAATTGCCGCTGCAATCACAGGCAATCCTAGATAATCTTGGTGCTCGCCAAAAAGACAAATACGGCCAGGGGTAGATACGATCATCTTATGCAGGGTGTTGAGTTAAATAATCTAGTTTATATGCCCAGGTAGCCGCAATGTTTTCTGCTTTAGTAATTGCCTCTTCGGTCTTAGGCCCTTCGAACAATTCCCTTAAAGTCGCCCTAAACATTTCTAGCCAGCGCTCGAAATGCTCCGGGGTTATAGGGTGAATTTGATTGATCTGCAGATGGGGGCGCATCGGAGCCCCTTGATAGGCCGTGCCTTGAAACAATAACATCTCCCAAAAATCATACATCTTAGGAAGATGTGTAGAAAAATCAACGTGCATCACCTCCATAAAAACCTTTCCCACTAAATCATCTGATGGCATTTTAGCATAAAATGCATCCACAAATGTTTTAATATCAGCTCTCGAGGTGATGTCGTTTTTCATTACTTGGTTTTTACCCTTGCGATTAAATGCTGTGCCACTTTCGACCCTTGAACTAGACCTAAATCCAATGCCGGACGAAAATGAATTCCGCCGTATAAACGAGAAATAGAAGCCTCTTCAGCGGCTTGCTTAAAGGACGTAAATTTACGAGGAGGTAAGCCATAGGGGATCTCTGTAGAATCATTAAATGCCACATTATCACCATATAATTTCGTCAATACCGTCGCTGCTGCACTTGAAATAGTACTATGTCCAGAAGTATATTCTGGGAATGGTGGTGTCTGCAAAATGGGCATCCATTTCTTATCAATACTGTTATTAATAACTGACTCTGGACGAATTCGTATCGAACGGTACTTCTCATCCCAACACGAAATAAATCCGTCAAAAATAGACATCGAAGTCATCACAAAAGCTTCCGCTACTTGCACATGCGACTTCTTTAATTGACGAGAAACCTGACCTACGATTCCTAGCCAATGACCACCAGGAGACATCTTCTTCGTTGCAAACATCGCATGACCAGAAATATTCATTTTAAACGGGTTACAGTCCCAAAAATTGGCAATATCACGCTGCTCATTTGTTAAATTATTGATGGTATTGTAAACCTCCATTACTTCCTTGTGATAAGCAGAGCCGGGAGTTAAATCAAACTTAGAAGGCACTGGAGCCTGAAATTGTGCTGATGAATCCAAGCCTACAGGACGAATCTTTGTCCAATAAGGCTCCACTGCATCCATGTAGGCTGGTGGAGTAGGCGTCCAAGTTCCAGGATTATACGTTACGGTATAACGGAAGCCACGCGTCTGTTTGTAATTGTCTTTAGATGCATATTTCATCACCGATTCAGCAATCGAATCCCCTAAGGCAATGGAACGTTCATACACATCATCTGGAATACCCGTAGCTCTGTAATCCTGCTCTAATTTTTTATCAAACTCCTCATACATTTCCTGAGCAAACGTTAATTTTTTACCCACAGACAAAAATGCACGAGTAGAGGCTAAAGGATAGCAATATTCTTTCCCATTTTCAGCTTTAGCCACTTTTTCAAACCCGTTGATTTGACCGACTAATGATTTATAGCCTTTTTCCCCCTGAATTGCAGCCTCATAACCTGCGATACTGGCATACATGTAAATACGCGAGGATACTGGAGGAGCAAAAATATCGTGGATGATACTTTCGGTGAGCATAACCTCTGCACGAATTAGGAATTCTGGATTAGAGGCCGCTTTTTGATAGTCCTTATTCGAGCTGGAACAAGCTGCAAATAATAACACGGCGAAGATAAAGGCAATTTTTCTCATGTGAGGTTTGATTAACCTCACAAAGGTACAAAAATCACACGTACTTTATTTGACGAAAATCAGGTTCTGGCCAAAATTTCTTCGGCCGCTTTTCTTCCTGAATACAATGCCCCTTGCAAGGACGGGAATTCTAAATAATCACCTGCTAAAACGATTCCGTTCGAGGATTTTTTAATCGCTTCATAGCCATCCACCCGTTGCAAAGAGTGCGGAATATCGAAACTGGTAATAAACGTTAATTTCTGCCCTGGCAATTGTTTTTCTAGTGCAGTTTTTACCTCTTTTTCAGAGCTTTCAGTAAGGCTCGTAGCAGAATACAATGATTTCCCCTCAGGTGCTAAACCTGGATTCACATCAGTTAAACAGGTAAAATGAAGTAAATGTTCTTCCCCCACAAGACGCAATAAAGCAGGTTGTTTCACTGAAGATTTTGCTGAAAAATAAAAGGTCTTAGAACCCAAAGTGGCTGGTATATCTGCTTTTAAAAGCTTCGCTACCACCGGTAAATCCACCGCTAAAATGACGGCTTCCCCATCGATAACCTCCCCTGTTTTCAGGGTAATACTTTTCGCATCCAAAGCGGTAATTTCTTGATTTAATTTTAGTTTATCGGTGGGCAGCCAGGAGGCCATTTGATCCGGAATAGCCTGCATCCCACCAGCAGGAATCGCCGCATTTCCGTACAAAAACTGCTGTAAATAATAGAAAAACAAAGAAGCCGGTTGGGTCAAGTTTTCTTGCAAAAAGACCCCTTGAAAAAAAGGGATCAAGAATTCGTTCTTAAAACGATTAGAAAATGAATAGGATTCGATTAATTCCTGTGTCGTTTGCTTATTACCATCTAAAGCTGACACATCACCTTGCAATCTAAACCAAATTCTAGCCAACGAAAACACATCCCTGAAGGTGAGAATATCGGATGAAAACAATTCAAAAGGCCTACGAAGTGGATTGAAAAATAATTGACCTTTAATCATAGCACCCGATTCAAAGAAGCTCAAATTAAGTGCTGATAGATCTAAAGAACGTTGCACCTCAGGATAAGAGGTTTGCAATACTTGAAAACCACGGTCTAAAATAAATCCATCTTTCATAGTCGATGAAACCCGTCCACCTAAGGTGCCTTGCCTTTCAAACAAAATGAAGTCTGCGTTGTTTTGGTGTAAAATATTGGCTGCTTGCAAACCGGCAATACCACCACCAACAATCAAGATAGGTTTCATAGATAAATTATATTTTTTAAAACACTGCAAAATTAAAATTGTTTAACATTCTTTTTATTAAATTGCAGTTTATAAATACAAAATTCCTGAATGGAGTACCTAATTAAGGCAGAAGGAGAGTACCGATACATCGATGAAGGACAGGGTGAGACCCTATTATTACTTCACGGATTGTTCGGCGCATTAAGCAATTGGGCAGGAGTGATTAATCACTTCAAGTCAAATTACCGGGTTATTATCCCGCTGATGCCTATACATGACATGCCTATTAAGGAGGCTGGCTGCGAAGGATTAACGGAATTCATTGAAGGCTTTGTCGCCTTTAAAGGTTTGAAAACTTTCAGTGTGATAGGTAATTCATTAGGTGGCCATGTCGCGCTGATTTACACCTTGCGTCATCCTGAAAAGATCCAACGTTTGATTTTAACAGGTTCATCTGGGCTTTTTGAAAACTCGATGGGCGGCTCTTATCCGAAGCGTGGTAATTATGATTTTATCAAAGAGCGCGTAGAATACACATTTTACGACCCTAAAACTGCGAGTAAAGAATTAGTAGATGAGGTATTCGAAATCACGAATAGCATTCCGAAAGTGATGCGTATAATCGCCATTGCGAAATCTGCTCAGCGTAATAATATGGCCAAAGATATTGTGCACATCAAGGCCCCTACCCTACTGATTTGGGGTTTAAATGATACGATTACACCGCCAGAGGTGGGTCATGAATTCAATCAATTAATTGCTGGCTCTACGCTTCGATTCATTGATAAATGCTGCCATGCTCCCATGATGGAACGTCCAGACGAATTTAATACGATATTAACAGAGTGGTTAAATCAAAACCCCGTCTAATATGTTGATGCTATCACACCTAAATTACGATTTACCGGTGTTGCGGATGACAGATTCAGTGGCGAAATCACTGAAGACGCTTCGTATCCAAGGTGTAAATGCGTTAGCAGTAGTAGAAAATAAAGACTTCATTGGCCTAGTATCCACCGAAGTTTTAAGTCAGGCTTTATCACCAGAACAATCCCTTTCAGACCTAAAGACTCACTTTTCTACCTTCCGAATGGAAGAGGAAGAGGATGTATTAGCTAGTCTACCTTGGTTCGATGAACCCAGCCTAGATCTAATAGCCATTACGAATGCAGATGGATTGTTTAGAGGTTATTTGACCAAAAATGCAGTAGGAAATCTTCTACTAAATTCAGGCGTTGAAAATAAAAATGGCGGTATTATTCGCATTCCTTTTCAAGCATCACGAGACAGTTTGAGCACAATTATTCGCATCATCGAAGAAGAAAATGGCTTCGTAGTACGCAGTTTTTTTCAAGAGCCTAATTTGGTGCTTCAAGTACAAACGGAGACTTTTGGCAAACTTATTTCCAATCTAGAAAGACACGGTATTTTTATCGAGAAGGCCTTTGTTTTTGGGGAGCAATTAGAAGTAGATCAAGATCGCTTCGATCATTTAATGCGCTTTATCGACTTATAATGAGTGTAAAATTAGCCATTCACGGGAAAACATTTTCGGCTGAGACTAAGCCCTTGATGGAAAAAATGTGGACGGATATTTGTGCCAAAAATTGCCAACCCATCCTCTCCGATTTCTTCAAAAATCACCTCCTAGAACACGGTTTCTCAGTGGCGGATGTACCCAGCTATTCAGCTGAAAAGGGACTTGAATCTGTAGACATGGCCTGGAGTATCGGTGGCGACGGTACACTCTTAGAAACATTGACTCAAATAGGTGCAAAAGAAATTCCCATCCTTGGTATCAATACCGGCCGATTGGGTTTTTTAGCAACTTTATCCCCTCCTGAAATTAGCGCAGCATTAGACACCGTTTTGCAGGGAAATTACCGCATCGAAAACAGGAGTCTAGTTTCTGTTGAATCTGAAATCGACTTTTTTGATGGCAAAGGTTTTGGCCTAAATGAAGTAGGAATTATGAAAACCGATACGTCTTCGATGATCACCATCAAGGCATTCGTAGACGGGAACTATTTAAACTCCTATTGGGCAGATGGCCTCATCGTTTCCACTGCCACAGGATCCACTGGTTATTCTTTAGCCGTAGGTGGTCCTTTAGTCATTCCAAGTTCCGATATTTTCATCATCGCACCCATGAGCCCGCACAATTTAAATGTGCGTCCGCTCCTCGTTTCTAGTTCCGCTGTCTTATCGTTTGAAGTAAGTTCTAGAAGCAAAAACTTCCTTATCTCACTTGACTCTCGCTCTAAAGTCATCGACAGTCACTTCAAAATTGAAGTCAAAAAGGCACCATTCTCGGCGAAATTGATTAAAATTCCAGGGGATGATTTCTTGCAGACGTTGAGGAGTAAGTTGAATTGGGGGCTAGATGTTCGCAATTGATTTTGTTCATTCAAAAATGCGCTGCGCGATATTTTTCAAATGAACAAAACCAATTACTCTTATTGCGATTTAGAGTTGGTTTAGATTTCTAATTCACAAAATTATTGCGCAGCACAATTTTAGAATTAGAAAACTAAACCAATCGCTTTAATTCATTAAGCTTGAGAAGCGCCTCAATCGGTGACAGCGAATTCACATCCAATTCCTTTAATTGATCCTCGATTTTTTGAAGGCCTTCCGGAATTTCCGCGCCAAAAAGACTCATCTGGTAATTAGCCTTCGGCATCTCTTTCAGCTTATCGATGTTATCTTCTAACACATGATCTTTCTCCAGATTTTGGAGAATTTCGTGTGCACGCAAGACGAGAGATGTGGGCATTCCCGCTAATTGAGCCACGTGAATACCAAAACTATGGGCACTTCCGCCCGGCAATAAATTGCGCAAGAAGATGATTTTATTCCCCACTTCCTTCACGGAAACGTGGAAGTTTTGGATGCGCGGGAAGTCCTGCGTTAATTCGTTTAATTCGTGATAGTGGGTGGCAAATAAGGTTTTGGCCTTATAAGATGGGTGATTATGCAAGTGTTCTGCGATCGCCCAAGCCATCGAAACGCCATCGTAGGTCGACGTGCCTCGTCCGATTTCGTCCAATAAAACGAGGGAACGAGACGATAAATTATTCAAAATCGCTGCCGTTTCCGTCATCTCAACCATGAAGGTAGACTCGCCTTTAGACAAATTATCAGATGCACCCACACGTGTGAAAACTTTGTCCACTAAACCCAAAGTCGCGGATTCAGCTGGAACATAAGACCCCATCTGAGCGAGCAATACGATCAAGGCGGTTTGACGCAATAGAGCCGATTTACCAGCCATATTGGGACCGGTAATCATCATTATCTGTTGCGTTTTATCGTCTAAATAGATATCGTTGGGTATATAATTTTCGCCTGCGGGCAACTGTTTTTCGATTACGGGATGGCGCCCACCCTTGATGTCTATAATTTCTGTTTCGTTCAACGCTGGACGAACATAGTTGTTCTTCTTCGCCACCGTCGCAAAGGAAGCTAACACATCCAATGTGGCGATTCCTAATGCATTCTGCTGAATCTGAGTTATATAGCTTAACGTTTCCTGGACTAATTCCTGGAACAGACGGAATTCAATGACAGATATTTTATCCTCCGCACTCAGAATTTTCTCCTCATACACTTTTAATTCTTCCGTGATGTAACGCTCCGCATTCACCAAAGTCTGCTTGCGTATCCACTCCGGTGGAACGCGGTCTTTGTGCGCGTTTGTTACTTCTAAATAATAGCCAAAAACCTTATTATAAGAGACCTTTAATGAGGTGATTCCGGTGCGCTCAATTTCGCGCTTTTGGATATCAGCTAAGAAGTTCTTTCCCGAACTGGAAAGCCCGTGCAATTCATCTAATTCAGCTAAAAAACCAGATTTAATCATGCCTCCTTGGTGCATTAAGACCGGTGGATCTTCGCGCAAAATCGTTTCAATTTTTTCTACTAATTCCGAGCAGGAATCTAGGCTGTTCGCAAGACCTGAAAGACTAGGCGATGTAGACGCTGACAACAAGGTTTTGATCTCCGGAATCTGTTGCAATGCCTTTTTCAAAGCATTTAATTCGCGCGGATTAATGCGACCTGCGGCAACTTTAGAAATCATCCGTTCCACATCTCCGATTGGTTTCAACAATTCAGAAACCTGATCTAATAAACTCGAAGAGACGAGTAACCCTGACACTCCCTCTTGGCGTTGCTCGATGGTTTGTAATTCCTTCAAAGGCAAAACGAGCCATTTGCGAAGCAAGCGCCCACCCATGGCTGTTAACGTTTGGTCGATGAGTGCAATCAATGGAACTCCACCCTCTTGCGTGGGATGAATTAATTCTAGATTTCGAATGGTAAATCGATCTAACCACACATATTTATCTTCTTCAATACGTTGAATCGAAGAAATATGACCGATGGCTCGGTGTTCTGTTTCGGCTAAATAATGTAAAATAACCCCGGCTGATATGATGCCAAGTGGACTATTTTCGATCCCAAAACCCTTCAGATTTTTGGTCTTAAATTGTTGCGTTAAGAGCGGATAGGTGAATTCGTGGGTAAAGATCCACTCCTCCATGGTAAAGCTGTGAAATTGTTCTCCAAATGCATCGACAAATGCGTTGCGGTGTTTCTTAGGATACAAGATCTCGGCTGGCAAGAAACTTTGGACTAATTTCTGAATATAGGCCAAAGGCCCCTGAGAACACATGAATTCCCCCGTCGAAATATCCAATAAGGCGATTCCATAGGTGGACGACTTTTCCTCTAGCGAAATCGCCGCGACGTAATTATTGCGTTTATTATCTAATACTTGGTCGTTGAATGAAACCCCAGGCGTGACTAATTCGGTCACACCGCGCTTCACAATCCCTTTCACGGTTGCCGGATCTTCTAATTGATCACAAATGGCCACACGCTCGCCAGCACGTACTAATTTAGGCAAATAGGTATCCAAGGAATGATGTGGAAAACCTGCTAACTCAGCATCGGCGTTCCCATTATTACGACGCGTCAAAACAATCCCTAAAATTTTAGAGGCTTTCACTGCATCTTGGCCAAAGGTCTCGTAAAAATCCCCTACCCGGAACAATAAAATAGCCCCTGGGTATTTCGCCTTGATTTGATTAAACTGCCTTGAAAGTGGCGTTTCCCCCTTTTTCAATGGCTCCTCTCCGTTGTCTGCTTTCCGTGCCAAATATTTCTAGTCTATTTATGACAAAAATAAACCAAATTTTCTATTTTTGTTTTCTCTAAACTAGATTAACAAAATGATTAATTCTTCTATTTACATTAAATCTCAACAAGAGGTATTCGATGTAGTGATTGTTGGTTCCGGTGCAGGTGGCGGTATGGCCGCTCATACCTTAGCAAAAGCCGGAGCAAAAGTTTGCATATTAGAAGCTGGGCAGCCTTTTGACCCTGCTGATCCGAAAGATATGACCCAAATGAAATGGCCTTACGAATCCCTTCGTAGAGGAGCCAGCAGTTCGCTGCGTAATTTTGGTGATTTCGATGCGGCTTATGGCGGCTGGGATATCGAAGGTGAACCTTATACGCGTAAAGACGGAACAAAGTTCGACTGGTTCCGTTCTCGGATGGTGGGTGGTCGTACGAACCACTGGGGACGTATTTCTCTCCGTTTTGGTCCAGATGATTTTAAAAGAAAAAGTATCGATGGTTTAGGAGATGACTGGCCTATCGGATATGACGATATGAAGCCTTATTACGATAAGGTGGATAAAATGATTGGGGTTTTTGGAACAAATGAAGGCCTAAGAAATGATCCAGATGGTTATTTCTTACCTCCTCCTAAGCCTCGTTTACACGAATTAATGATTAAAAAGGCGAATAAGGCCTTAGGCATCCCGACCTATCCGTCGCGTATGTCGATGCTAACGAAGCCGATCAATAACGAACGTGGCTCCTGCTTCTATTGTGGCCAATGTAACCGTGGATGTTCTGCTTACGCTGACTTCTCTTCTTCCTCTGTATTAGTTAAACCAGCTGTCCAAACGGGTAATACGACTTTACTTCCCTTCGCTATGGCGCGTGAAGTAATGACAGATCCGATTACTGGTTTAGCAACGGGTGTATCTTATGTACATACAGGAACGATGATGGAATATTCTGTTAAAGGGAAAATCGTCGTTTTAGCTGCCTCTGCTGGCGAAACAGCCCGTTTATTGTTGAATTCTAAAAGTTCTCGCTTCCCGAATGGTATCGCTAATTCAAGTGGCGTTGTAGGAAAATACATCAATGACTCTACTGGAGCTTCACGTTCAGCGATCATTCCATCACTATTTGATCGCAAGCGCTATAATGAAGATGGTGTAGGTGGTATGCACGTGTATACTCCTTGGTGGTTAGATAACGCAAAATTAGACTTCCCACGTGGATACCACATCGAATACGGTGGAGGTATGGGGATGCCTAATTATGGTTTCGGCTGGGGAATTGAAGGCCTAAATGGGCGTGAGAATTTCAACCGCGATGGTATTAAGAAAGCGGCAGGTGGATACGGAGCTACTTTGAAAGAAGATTATCGCCGTTTCTATGGTGCTTATGTAGGTTTTGCGGGTCGTGGGGAACCAGTTCCACGCGAAGATAATTACTGCGAAATCGATCCGAGCGTAGTGGACAAATATGGTATTCCGGTACTTCGTTTCCATTATAAATGGAGCGATTACGAAGTGAAGCAGGCTAAACACATGCAAGATACGTTCGAAGAAATCATTCACTCGATGGGTGGTGAGGCTTTGGGTAAAAAACCAGGTGCAGATAGCAATTATGGTTTAGCTGACCCAGGTCGTATCATTCACGAAGTAGGTACAGCGCGTATGGGTAATGATAAAAAGACATCCGTACTTAATTCGAATTGCCAAGCGCACGACGTAAAGAACCTGTTCGTAGCCGATGCGGCACCATTCGTATCCCAAGGAGATAAAAATGCTACTTGGACGATTTTGGCACTATCCTTACGTACATCCGAATACATTATTGATCAACGCAAAAAAGGCAACCTGTAAGATGAAAAGAAGAGACTATTTAAAAAATATGGGCTTAAGTTCACTGGGCTTAGCCGTTTTCAATCCAGATGAAAAAGCGATTGAGAATTTAAATTTGGGTAAAGTTCCGGTCAAAAGACCGAATGGCCGCACGCAAGATGAAGCAGAACAAGAAGCTGCGCTAAAAGCGGAAGTATTCTTGAACGCGCACGAATTAGCCACAATCACAGTGCTTTCCGATATCATCATCCCTGCTGATAAGAAATCAGGCAGTGCCTCACAATCTGGCGTAACTGCATTCATTGAGTTCATAGTAAAAGATAAACCAGAATTCAAGACTCCGATGCGCGGCGGGTTACGTTGGTTAGATGTAGAATCAAACAAGCGTTTTTCTAAAAAATTCACTGAATTAACACCAGCACAGCGCATAAACATTGTAGATGATATTGCCTACCCAGGTAAAACTCCTAAGCACTTATCGCAGGGAGAATCTTTCTTCACGTTGATGCGTAATTTAACAGCGACTGGATTCTACACCTCTAAAATTGGCATCGCTGATTTAGACTACAAAGGAAATACGCCTAACCAATGGAATGGTGTTCCTGATGAAGTGTTAAAGCAATATGGTTTAAGTTATGACGCGTAATCGTGTCGTAAAACCAAGTATATTTCAATCTATTCCAGGCCTAGTGGCGGGTATTAGCACCCGCCACGGTGGCTTAAGTGAAGCTCCCTATTCCTCTTTAAATCTAGGAATTCATACCGATGATTCATCAGAGATCATCGAACAAAATCTAGCTCTATTCTGCACTGACTTAGGTATTTCACCTGCTGATTTAGCCCGATCTTACCAGGTTCATGGCGATAAAATATGGGTAACAGGCAGAGCTGGATACCAATCTGGATTCGATGCCCTGGTTTCTGTGCAGCCTGGGGTTTTTGCGGGCGTAGGAATTGCCGATTGCACCCCGATTCTACTTGCAGATCCTGTCACTCGCGTTTGCGCTGCTATCCACGCAGGTTGGAAAGGAACTGTCGCGCAAATTGTCTATAAAACGGCTACTCGTATGATTGAGAATAGAGGATCTAATCCAGCTGATATTCTCGCCTATGTGGGTCCTTGCATTAGTTATCCTCATTTCGAAGTGGGGGAAGAAGTAGCGGCACAATTTCCTGAAGATTTCAAAACAGCTAAAGGCCTAAAATGGCATGTTGATTTGAAAGCGGCCAACGCCGCGCAATTACGATCACTCGGAATTGAACAAATAGAAATCGATTCAGCCTGCACCGTAGAAAACAATGCAGATTTTTTCTCTCACAGAACTGAAAAAGGAGTAACGGGTAGAATGCTAGCCTTAATTGGATTTCAAGTTTCTTAAAAACATTTGTCGATTAATGTTTTCTTTAGGAAGCAACTCATAGGCTTTTTTATAATCTTTTCGTTTCAAATCACCATTCTTGACAGATTGAATGAAACTAATCCATGCGAAGGGATTTGTTAAAGCTAACATAGGACTACTGAAGAAATTCTTATTGGCCTGAGATGAAATCATCATATCTGAAAAATTTCTAAAATTCGAGGATGTACCCATTCCTGCCTGCAAGGCATAGACATTTAATTTGGATTGTTCCAGGTTTTCTCGGGCATTATCGCGCTGTTTTGCATCGCGTAACTCCATAGCTAAGAAAGCTTGTTTAAACTCATCCTCACTCGAGTGTGGAAAGACTTTTACTTCACGTAACATCGTTGTCATCTCCTCCATCGGAATGATTACTTGATGCACTAACTCAGTATTACGCGGCACAATGTAGTATTTCTTTTGATAACCGATGTAAGAAATAACAAGACTATCTCCCGGAAAAACATACATATCGACTTGACCGAAGTTGTCACTTAGAGCTCCACGGCCTGCTTGAGGATTAAAGATATAGGCCAAAGGAAGGAACTCCGCATTACTCGATGCCACCACACGACCCTGAAACAACACTGTTTTATCCTGCCCTTGAGAGAAGGCAGCTAGGGATAGCAAGCTGAAAGCAAGTATACCTAAAACTCGAACAGCTAATCGTTTTTTCATAAAGCCGAAATTAAACAAAAAATGAATCCGATGCTGTTAAAGCCTGTTAAAGCTTTGTGTTTGGAAATAGTTTTAAGAAAGTAATAATGAATGGAATCGATAACAAAAGTCCATCAAAGCGATCTAAAAAACCACCATGACCCGGAATCGTGTCTGCTGAGTCTTTAATATTAATACTTCGTTTGAATAATGATTCCACTAAATCACCATAGGTACCTGCCACCACAATAATAATTCCGATGCCAAACCATTGCCAAGACTCGTAATTCGTATAATACATCGATAAGACATAGGCCACAATCATCGCAGCAATTAAACCTCCTACACTTCCTTCCCACGATTTCTTAGGAGAAACACGTTCAAATAACTTCGTTTTACCAAATTTCGTGCCTGCAAAATAGGCTCCTGAATCACTGGACCATAATAAAAAAAGACAACCTAAAATAATTTGGGGATCATAGGTTTCATTCTTTAAAAACGCCAAAACCGTCAGTAAAGCGAATGGAAGTGCCACGTAAATGATTCCTAAAAAAGTGTAAGCGATATTTTTGAATGGCTTTTCATCTTTCGCATTGTACAACTTAATGAAGAAAATCAAAGCTAATAATGGAGAGAGAATATAATAATTCGAATAGGCGATTTCCCCTTTTTCGATAAAAAATGTCAATAAATGGAGTACGACTCCGCAGAATGTACCGTAAAAAGTCAAAGGTAAATTATCGCTGATACTTCCTACGAGCTTATAAAACTCCAATTGCGCAGCCACGCCAATTAATAGGAACAAACCTAAAAAAGTATAATCGCTAAACAACACGCAGAAAAGCAAAAACGGCACCGCAATGATGGCTGCGATCACGCGTTGTTGCAAATTAGACATCTCTCTTAAGCCCATAATCCTTATTTTTCTAATTGAAAGCTATGAAGTCGACGAATATAAAACACGACTAAAGCCAAAGAAATCACCACAGACCACCAAGGGGTAATTTCCCCTAATTTCTCCGGATCAACTGCAATTTGTTTCTGCTGATATAAATATTGCATTGTCAACGCCCACCCATTATTAAAGAAGTGTGCGATGATAGGTATCCAAATATTTCTGTTCCAAACATATAAATAGCCAAAAAATGCCCCTAACAACAAGCGCGGGAAAAAGCCAAAAAACTGAAAATGAATAAAGCTAAATATCGCCGCTGAAGCCCAAATAGCCACATGATGATTCCCCACGTAGCGTTCAAACAAATTCTGTAATACACCTCTAAAAAATAATTCCTCCCCTAGAGCAGCTAATCCCGCAATGACAGCTAAACCTATGGCAAAATCAGCAGGGCTTTGGAAATTGACTAAAAACTTTGTCAATTCAGCTAGCTGGGTCTCTGAAGCACGCATCCATTTCTCCGTCTCCTCAAATCCGGCAGGCAAAACCAAGGATTGGTTCCATTGAATAATATATTCAAGCAGCGGCATGCCCACTAAAATCGTAATGATAGACCATAAGAAGATGCGGTAATCTGGTCTTGTATTGGTGGAAAGCGAATTTAAATCGCGTTTCTCAGACCAACGCAAATAGGCCCATGAACTAGCAACAAAAGTAAAAAGAGCCGAAAACCACTGCATCGCCAGTAAGGCGCGCAAGCCATTTTCATAATTTTGAGGATGTACTAAAAAATCAATCGTTGATTTTTGAAGTGCCAGTTCATTAGTTATGGGCATTCCTGTAATAATCACAACAGACAATAAACCAATAAATTGACCGATAAAGCCCCCTAAAAGGAAAAATCCGAATAATATTAGAATTTTAGACAGCAAACCGAGGTAACGTTCGGGGCCTTGAAAATTGTTATCTACCATAATGCTCGTAAATTTACGGAATTTTTAATCAGAATGGTAAAGATAGGTAACATCG
>CAILUB010000255.1 GCA_903837305.1 uncultured Cytophagaceae bacterium | reverse complement strand
AGAAAACATACTTGTTCCGATGGCCATGACATCTGGTTTAATTCTACCATCGTCTGTAGGTCCCCAACTTGTAAAACTTGAAATGGACACTTCAGATGCCTTTGTAGGAATTAATGAACTTAGGTTTGCCGCCCCTACGGTTAAGATATTTTTGGCTGTTCCGTTTGTAGAAATAATATCATAGCCATCATTTTTTGATCTGGCTATATTAGAAGAGTCGGTGGTGGATGCTTTTAAGAAATAATATTCTCCAGCAGCAGGTCCATTTTCACTTCTATTATTTCCGGCAGACTTGAAGATTAAATAGTTAGGACTATTGTACGCAATTTTGTCCCAGGCTTGTGCGTTCGACTCATAAAGACCAAATTTGACATCCTCAAATGTACTTACCGCATCATTTCCCCACCATTGCCATTTTTTCTTCGTTTCATCGTAAGTCCATCCTGCCTGATACCCATAGGAGTGATTACTTATTAATAAAGGAGAGGTAGAGGAAGTCGTACTCATTTCGGAATTATCGTTCGTGTAATCCCAAACTTTTAAATCAGCTTCATAGGCCATCCCTTTTGCATTTGGGCTAATTCCTGCTGCCACTAAAGTTCCTGCCACGTGTGTGGCATGATCACTCGTCCCAGAACTGGTCTGTGAAGGTTGCATACTCACACGTCCACCAAATTCCTGATGCGTTGTCAATATGGCTCCTCCATCCCACATTCCTAGTTTGCCTTTGATTGAATCTGATTTACCTGTTAATCCTAAAGAAAGACTTCCGCCAGGGTAAAGCAGATTTGTTCTGGTCATTTTAGCCGCTTGGCTATTTGATTCTGTGCGTATATAAAGGGCTTCGCCTATTTCTGAAAAACCTTGGAAGGTAAGAACTTTGCCTTCTCCGAGCGTTCTTTTAAGTGGGATTCCTCTTTTTTTAGCTAGTTCTTGTGAGGCATGGTAAATAGAATCCTGTTGCGCGCCAAATCGCAAAGCACGCTCCTTTCTGAAGTCATCTTGTGCAAACGTGGAGAAACTTAATAGGAATATAAGGAGTAGGTGAATCTTCATATTTGCTAAATTACAGAATTATTTTATTTCTACTTTAAACGTTTTTCGATGCAAAATTGTTAAACCTTTTTCTACTATAGCTTTTCGATGTTGTAGAGTGGGATAGCCCGCATTTTTTTCCCAGCCATAGCCTGGGTGCTCTTGAGCTGCCTTTTCCATAAGCTCATCCCGATGGGTTTTTGCCAAAATGGAAGCAGCCGCGATAGAAAAGTATTTTGAATCCCCCTTGATAAGGCAGGTATGTGGAATTAGCGGGTAGCTATAAAATCGGTTGCCATCAACCAATAAATGTTCAGGACGATGCGTAAGTCGATCCACTGCTAAGTGCATGGCTAGAATACTAGATTTTAAAATATTGATTTCATCTATCTTGCCAGCATCTACTTCCGCAATAGCAAAATCAATTGCATATTCCCGAACTAATCTTTTTAATTCGTTGCGCTGGCGCAAGCTCATTTGCTTCGAATCAGTTAAAAAAGGGTGATGAAAATCTTTAGGTAAAATAACCGCTGCAGCCACCACTGGACCCGCTAAACATCCTCTCCCAGCTTCATCTAAGCCAGCTTCTAGTCCAATTGGAGAATAAAAGGGGAGTAAAGCTGACATTTATCTTTCAAATAACAATCTTTTTCCTTTAACGGACTCATTAAATAAACCTTTTGAATAGGCTAAATGTCCCGATACAAACGTGTGTTCAACCGAAGCGGACAAGGTCTGTCCCTCCAGGGGAGACCAACCGCATTGGTAATGGATGTTGTCTTTCGACACGGTTAAAGGTTTATTCAAATCTACGATGGCTAAATCCGCCCAATACCCTTCTCGGATATATCCACGTTCTTCTATTTGGAAACAATCCGCCACAGCATGGGCTGTTTTTTCAGCGATGAGTTCGAGGCTGATAAGACCTTCTTTGGCCAAATCAATCATCAACAACAAAGGGTGCTGCACTAAGGGTAAACCAGATGGCGCTTTCCAAAACTCCTGCGATTTCTCTTCCCAGGTGTGTGGCGCATGATCGGTAGCAATAATATCTAATTCCCCAGACACCAATGCCTTGCGCAAAGCCATCTTGTGACGCGCGTCTTTAATAGCCGGATTGCATTTAATTTGATTCCCTAACGTATCGTATTGTGCTGCGTCAAACCACAAATGGTGGACGCAAACTTCTGCCGTAATACGTTTATCTTTTACGGCTTTACCCGTTTCAAACAGGGCTAATTCCTCCTCTGTTGAGATGTGCAGAATATGCAAACGCGTATTGTTTTTCTTCGCTAAATCCACTGCCATAGAAGAGGACAAATAACAGGCTTCCTCGTTTCGGACCAACGGATGAATGTAAGCGGGAGCATTTTCTGGGTATTTTTCCTTGAAAAGTTCTGTTCGCGCACGAACCGTCGCTTCATCTTCGCAGTGCGTTGCAATTAACATTTCGCAGCTGGAGAATAACTTCTCTAAGGTCTGCGCATTATCTACGAGCATATTTCCCGTCGAGGACCCCATGAAGATTTTCACTCCGCATACATTGCGGGGATTTGTCTTTAAAACTTCCTCTAAATTATCGTTTCCGGCCCCCATGAAGAAGGAGTAGTTTGCCAAAGATCCAGCCGCCGCAATCGCGTATTTATCTGCCAATAATTCCTGTGTTAAGGCATTGGGTACGGTATTGGGCATCTCCATAAAACTGGTAACCCCCCCAGCCACTGCTGCGCGAGCTTCGCTAGCGATAGTCGCCTTGTGCGTTAAACCAGGCTCTCTGAAATGTACCTGATCGTCGATCATCCCTGGGAAAATATGTTTTCCACTGAGGTCTAGTATGACCTCATCTGGCAGAGGACTAAGGTTAGGAGCTATTTTTGAAATCCGTCCGTTTTCTATCCTAAGATCTGAATTTATTGTCTTGCCTTCATTGACGATTTGGGCATTTTTTAAGAGAAATTTAGTCATTGAGATCCGTAATTTTAAATTCAGTTCGGCGGTTTTCTTGGTGTGCCTCTTCACTACAATCAACCCCATCGGTACAACCATTGATTAACTGCGATTCACCATATCCTTTAGCCTTAATTCTATTTGCGCTAATTCCATGATCGATGATGTATTTCACCGCAGAATCAGCTCGTCTTTGGGACAATTTTAGGTTATAGGACGCAGAAGCGCGCGAATCTGTATGAGATCCTAGTTCGATGGAGATTTCTGGATTGTCTTGTAAAACTTGAACAATTTTATCTAGTTCCAGTGCTGCATCTGGTCGAATTACAGCTTTATCTAAGTCATAATAGATCGGATTAACGCCAAACATCGCCCCTAATTCTTCCCCGATTTCAGCAATTCCCAAGGTGATTTTATGATCAAATGTCGTATCTGTCAATTCTTTTTTCAAAAGCTGTTTAGGAATCTCTTTTCCATCTAACAAAAATTCACTGCGTTTTGTCAAGAATTTCTCTTTACTCGCATTAAAACTGATTTGGTCTGCAGGGTTTAAATCGATGATGGGTAAGAATCCTTTGGCATCACTATACAGCACAGGTTCAATCTCTCCATTGCGTTTAATTCCCACCTTTGCGTTCGCAATTGGCTTGTTTCGACTGTTTAAAATTTGCGTCCTTAAGTGATATAAAGCCACTTTAACGGGCTCTGAGCTCTCTGCAATCGTGGTTTCATTTGACCACCAGCGATCCTCAGAATTAGAAGATTGAAAGAAATAGATATCATCGTCTCCTTTACCCCCTGTTCGATTTGAGCTAAAATAGCCTTGATTCGTATCAGATAAAAATAGGCCAAAATCATCTCCTGAAGAATTCATCGGAACGCCTAAATGTTCCACTTGTATCTCCTCATCCCTCCGTGTAGCAACAAAAATATCTAGGCCACCTAAACTAGGATGCCCATCTGAGGAGAAAAAAAGTTTACCGTCCTCGGATACATAAGGGAATAGCTCATTTCCACGCGTATTGATGCTAGAGCCCAGATTAATAGGTTTCCCAAACCGACCTGAGTTATCCATCGGTGCTCGATATAAATCCAATCCTCCTTTTCCTCCTCTTCGATTCGAACTAAAATAGAGCGATTTCCCATCTCGTGAGAACGATGGGCTGCCGTCCCAACCTAAGGAGTCAGAAATAGGCAGACGCTCTGGGACTGACCATATTCCGTCTCTTAAGGATGATATATATAAATCTACATCAGGTGAGGGGTCTTTACTTTTTCCGGAGTTTCCTCTTGCAAATACCATCGTTTTCCCATCTTTCGAAAAGGCTGGTGTGCCCTCATTTGCATTGTCATCTAAAAGATTAGAACTAAAGACCTCTAATTGTTCAATTTCAGTGGGGCTTTTTAAACGAGCTTTATATAAACCTAGATAAGGGAGCCCATTATTTTTGTAGATTAATGGTTTTTTAGAGCTAGTTAGAATGAGTTCCTCCCCATTTTTTATCGGGCCAAATTCTGCCTGCTTCGTATTCCCAATCAAGCCTTGAATTTTAACTGGGCTAGGGTTTTTAGTGTATTCCTCGACGGAGGACAGGTTTTCTAATTCAATTTCTGCTTTAATGGCGTACTCACGTGAGCTGGGTTTACTCGCAATAAATTCCTGTAAATATTTTTTAGTTTCGGCATATTTGCCATTTGCTTTAGCTGAATAGGCTAAATGTAAACTAAGGAGTGGATCTTCATTTGCTTTTTCCTTCGCTATTAAATAATAAGGTCCTGCAAATTGAATGCGATTCGAGAGACGATACGATTCCGCCACTAAATAATTTGTTTCTACTGATCTGTAATTCCGATTTGCTAACGGTTTTACATCTCGTATGGCCCATTCATATTCTCCTAATTCGAAATTTTCTATGGCTGTTTTAAATAATCGGGCATCAGAATTACAGGCATTTAGTAATTCCACTATCAGGAAAAGATAGAGGTAAGTGGTTGGTTTAAATGGCTTTATATTGTTCATAGATGATTAAGCGAATATAAAAATAAATACAAAACCGATTATATTCTCTACCTTTGCCTAAATTTCGACAATCGAAAGCAAGATGACAAACGTTCGTCCTCTTTTATTCCAGCAGTGATGTTGTACAACCATGAGAAAAAGAATTTCAAACGACGATAGCCGTCGTAGCAGCCGACCATCAGAAGGTCGTGCACCAGAGGGAAGATCCACAGCAAGATCTACCGGCAGATCAGAAGGTCGCCCTTCCACAGGTCGTGATTTTAACGGCCCACGTAATGATCGCCATGACTCAGGTGCTCCTCGCGAGTTTAGAGGGCCACGTAATGATTCAGGTGCCCCACGTGCACCACGTTCAGAATCATCCAATCGTTTTTCAACAGATCGCAAGCCATTTGATGGGGAAAGAAAACCGTATCAAGGAGGAGATCGTAAGCCATTTGATGGAGAGCGTAAGCCCTATCAAGAAGGAGAACGCAAACCGTATCAAGGTGGCGAAAGAAAACCATTCAATCGCGATAACCGCGAGGGTGGCGAACGCCGTTCCTTCGGAGATCGCAAACCTTTTGATGGGGAAAGAAAACCGTTTAACCGCGAAGGCGGCGAGCGCAAGCCGTATCAAGGCGGCGAACGCAAGCCATTTGGCAGAACTGAAAATCCAACACGTACACCCTATAAAGGAGATAATCGCTGGGATCGCAATGCGGCACCTAAGGTAGAAGGATCGGAAGAATCGACGACACCTCGTGATGAGAATCCAACGGCACGTATCGAGCGTCGCTACGAGGAGCGCACTGAGCGTTCTGCAGAGCGTGGCGAGCGTCCAGAAGGGGCTCGTAATCCACGTTATTCTGACCGAGAGACTTTTAAAAGTCGCTCTCGTTTTGATGCAGGCCCGGCATACGAGCCTCAATATAAATTAGATCGCTATAAGGAGCGTGCTCCTTCGAAAATCCAAAAGAAAATTGCTCAAACCGAACGTCGCTCTGACGAAATTCGCTTAAACCGCTACATCGCAAACGCAGGAATTTGTTCTCGTCGCGATGCAGATAAGTTAATCGAAGCAGGGGAGATCAAGGTTAATAACAAGGTGATCACAGAAATGGGATACCAAGTGATGCCGACGGACATCGTGAAATATGGTAACCGCAAATTGAACCGCGAAAAACCAGTTTACTTATTATTAAATAAGCCAAAAGACTTCTTAACCACCACCGAAGATCCAAACGATCGCAAGACCGTAATGGAACTCGTTAAGAACGCGACAGAATCGCGTATTTACCCGGTGGGACGTTTGGATAGAAACACGACTGGTTTATTGTTGATTACGAATGATGGTGAGTTAGCGGATAAATTGACGCATCCATCGAACGAAATCGAGAAGATTTACCAAGCGGAATTAGACAAGCCTTTGACGGACGAAGATTTCGAGAAAATCAAAGAGGGTTTAACCTTGGAGGATGGAGAAATTAAAGTGGATGATTTGGCCAAAGTCACTCCAGACGGTTACGTCATCGGTGTGAAAATCCACTCAGGTAAAAACCGCATCGTTCGTCGTATTTTCGAACACTTAGGTTACGAAGTGACAAAACTAGACCGCACGACTTTTGCTGGCTTAACGAAGAAAGATCTTCCACGCGGAAGCTGGAGATTCTTGACGGAGAGGGAGTTAGTGAAGTTGAAGTATTTACTTTAGTCGCAGCTCCGCTGCGACACAGTGGGCAGTTGACAGTAAGTAGAGTTTTACTAATTACTGACGACTGCCGACTGTTGATAAACAAAAAACCCGCTGAGATTTCTCAGCGGGTTTTTTGTTTATCAGCGGGTTTTTTTGTTAAATATTCATCAACGACTCTCTTCGTCTCATCTTTCCAGCTGGAATACCAAACATCATCTTGAAACGACGGCAGAAATACGCCGTGTCTTTGTAGCCCACTTCGGAACCGATTGCGCGGATGGATTTCTTCGTCGTGCGAAGTAAACCTACCGCCGCTTCCATACGTTGGTACTCGATATAATCTTGTGGGTTAATACCCGTTAACATCTTGAAATATTGACCTACATAGTCTTCCGATACGTTTGCGACGTTTGCCAAAACCTTATTGGACAAATCACCACCCAAATGATCCTTGATGTAAGCGAAGATATCGATTAAGCGTGGGTCTTTAAAGTAAGTTGAATTAGTAGCTAATTGCTCTACGAATAAACGATTCTCAATGATGTAACGAATTACTTCGATCACGATCTCTTCCGTTTTGATCTTAATGATACGTCCTTTTCCGATGGCATCTGAAAGATCTTCTTCTAAGATCTCACGGATGGTGGCTGCTAGTTTATCGTCGCGTTTAATTAAAAACGGAGGAATATCTAATGAAGTAAAGAAGTTAACGGAATCAAAAACTTTCGCTTCGAAGGCCACCATTCCAAATGAATTAGGCTGTTCTCCAATAAGCGATGCATCCGTATTTTGATCAAAATACAATTCGCGATGCGTCATGAACTCTTCATTGTTCACCGCTCTCGGTTTTTCTGCATTTCCGTAGGTTACGCTAATCATTTTACCCCCTGGGATAAAAAGCATGTCACCTTCCTCTACGGGAGTCTCCTCCTCGCCAAAAGATACTTCCCCTTTGTACAATATCAAGAGCGAATTTTCTACGTCATAGAAATTCTTGATACGAATCGGTTGTAATATTCTAATGTTTCTCGCTTTGATGAATTTAACACCTAAGGACTCGATGATCTTGTTATAATCTTCCATAATT
>CAILUB010000254.1 GCA_903837305.1 uncultured Cytophagaceae bacterium | reverse complement strand
TTCAAAAGTCCTAAGCGTGTGCTGTGGTCTTTCTTGTTTTTCTTCAAGTGCTCAGTCAGATAGTTGATTCTGTAAGTGAATAACGCAATTTGCGATTCAGAAGAACCAGTATCGATTTTAGACTTTGCTTTCCCTTTAGTTTCGAAAATTTCTTGTTTTTTCTCAGGTGACAAATACATCTTTTACCAGTTTAAGTTTTAAATAATTATTGAATTTGCAAAAGTACTCTTTTTCTTGCTAACAACCAAACGAATTACTCAGCTGTTTTAGCGCGCCTTAACTTAGTGCTAAGTCTATCCCATAGGACTTTGTAAAAGTCTGTTTCGAACAGACGAGAATCGGCTAAAGCAATCTTTAAAAAATACGCTCCTATTAATGCCAAAATGGAATTGGCAAGCCATGCTCCTAATTGAAGAATTAAAGCACCTTCTTTGGCCATCTTATCTCCTTGCTGAGTTAATATATAAAGTAATATAAAGAAGGACACTGCTACTACAACGGGTATTCCGAATCCACCCTTTTTAATAATCGCACCTAAAGGGGCACCAATTAAAAACATGACTAAAATGGACAAGGCATTAGTGAACTTATGGTGCCATTCTAGGTTTGTCTTATTTAATTGAGTTCTGTAATTCTCTAGAAGTAATTTGTTTGATTGCGCTGAGGAAATCATATTTTTAGCCTGTTGTCCGGCTAAATCGTATGGTGAAGATTTACTATCATTTAAGCCCTTTTGTAGCCTAGGCTTAACCCAATCTTTATTTTTTAAAAGTTGTAAGGAAACTTTTATAGGGGATACAAAATATAAAAAATTAACATTATAGGACTTTGAAAAGCTGTTGATAATGTTTGTTATTCTTGTTGATATGGAATCTGCATCATCCGCTAGTTGATTATTGTTGCGCATAATCTCGTGGTGGGCGAATTGCTTTTCATCTGTTTTTTGTAGATCAAATACAGCTAGAGACATCACTACCTTACTTTTCTTGAAATCGTGTACCGCTAATTCGGTTGGGTTTACGACAGCTCCCTGATCTGCATCTTCTAAATAATCTTTCCCATTGAATAGTTCGAATACTAAATACTGTTTGTTATATATGGTATACATCAAAGCAGAATCAGCCAATGTGACATGTCGATTACCATCATTGTGAGTATGATCGTAAATAATAAGGTTTTTTAAAGTCTTATTGTCGGGATATTTTTTTCCTACTTTAATAGAATATCCGGTCAAATCGGTATAAAAGATACCTTCCTTGATATTCAAAGTCGTTTTAGTCGTTTTAATGTCATATAAAAGGCTCCAGCCCTTCATATTCGCCCAAGGCAAGGCAACATTCATAAACCAAAACATAAAAATGCTTAGAAATACAGAGACGGTTAAAATGGGTCTCATGATTCTAAAAATGGATATGCCCGCACTTTTTAATGCTGTCAACTCAAAGTTTTCACCTAATTTCCCAAAGGTCATTAAAGACGATAGCAATACCGACAGCGGCATGGCTAAAGGAATGGTAATTAAGGAGAAGTAGAAAAACAGCTCAACATAAACAAAGGCACCTAGATCTTTACCGAAAAGATCTACAAAATAAAACAACACTAAACGCAAAAGGAAAATGAAGATGACAACTAGAAAGGTCAAAACAAACGGCCCCAAAAACGCCTTCAGCACTAATTTGTCAATTTTACGCATTCTAGCTTCCGACGATCTCTTTTAATTTGTCCATCAAATAATCCCACAATTCAGCTGCATCCGCATCTGATTTAAAGGTTGATGCTCCATCTATAACGGTCAAATAGGTTGTATTAGAAACTTCGCTTACATCAAGGTTCATTTCAATTATGTGCTTACCTGGCTCAGAATCACCTTTTTTAAAATCGAATTTAACTGATTTGTTCGCTTTACCAGGTAAAACAGTCGCGGGATGGTTTTCATTATCCCAATAGAAATGTAATTCAGTGCTGCCACGAACAATTACTTTGTCAGCAAACCATTGCTGTAATCCAGATGGACTACTCAGATAAGGATAAAGCACCTTAGGAGATGCTTTTACCTCATATTCAAAAGTATATGGAGTTTGTGACATAATTTCTAGGGATTTATTATTTGTAAAACTACCTATAAACAAAGGTATTAACTCTGAGCTAATTCCCAAATCCTTCGCAAAATTAATAAGTATTGTGAAAATATTTGTGTTCTACGGTCGGAACGCTTACCTTTGCGACATAATTTGGCGGGGTAGCTCAGATGGTTAGAGCGTTGGATTCATAACCCAAAGGTCGGCAGTTCGATTCTGCTCCCCGCTACAAGAAATCCCTTTTTGGGATTTTTTTATGTCTATGAAAAAGCCCTCGTTTGATGTGATCTTTATGGAACTAGCTCAGAATCTGGCGCTTCGTTCTCATTGCACCCGCGCTCAAGTGGGATGTGTATTAACTAAAGATACCCGTATCATTTCGATCGGATATAATGGTCCTCCTGCTGGAACGCATAACTGTGATGACGAATTTGGAGAGGATGGTTGTCCACGAGATTCAAAGGGAAGTTGTTCTTTAGCTTTACATGCGGAACAAAATGCCATTTTGTATGCATCCAAGAATGGTGTATCCGTTGAGGACTCTACGATTTACGTGACTCTATCCCCTTGCATCTCTTGTGCGCGTATTATTTACAGTATGAAAATCAAAAAGGTGATCTATTTGAACTCGTATGCTGCCTATAAAGGCTTGGCTTCTGATGAGGGAGTTGACTTTTTGAGGAAGTTCGGGGTGGAAGTAGTTTCATATTCAGAATTATAGCCGAGCTATAATTCTGAATATGAAACGAGATTAGAGATAATAGAGTAGAGAGTATAGATTTAAAGAATAGAGCACAAAGAATACAGGTGGAATCAAAAAAGGGATCGAAATTTCGATCCCTTTTTTGATGGATGTTTATAAGATTAGAGAGTATAGAGCATAGATAATATGCAATCGATTAGAATAGAAATAGTATTTTTAAAGCTCTAATCTACTCTCTACTCTATTATCTATAA
>CAILUB010000253.1 GCA_903837305.1 uncultured Cytophagaceae bacterium | reverse complement strand
GTCTTTAATATGTTATGTAAACAAACAAATTACTCCATAATTAGCGCAAACTCATCGTCAAAATGCTCCACTTGATGGAAACTGATGCCCTCGACTAACTTGGTATCTCCATATTTTTTAATAAACTCGTCATAATCCTTTGCATTCTCTTTTGGAAATATGAAGCTCTTTACACCTGCCTTTATTCCGCCTTTGAATTTATATGCTAGCGCACCGATTTCGCCTACTTTGCCATTCAGATCTGCCGCCTCTCCTGTCACCGCAAATGTGTTCTTAATCTTTTTCTTATTCAGCAAACTATACATCAAAAGCGTAATTGCTATACCCGCGCTTGTCCCACTCTTTGATATTGATCCGTCACCCATATGCAAATGAATGCCTGTATTCGTATATTTGGACTGCAACTCTTGTTGCCTCTCATCAGACAACATATTGTATGCCATTGTTAGTGATATTTGAAACGACTCTTGCATCATTTGATCTAACAAACCTGTTAGTTTCAGTTCGAGGAATTTGGTTGCCGGGAAAAACTTGGCGCTCGCTGCTAGTATACCCGATGATCCTAAACTTGTTGCATATAAGCAATTAATGGAACCCACTCGGCTCTCTTCAGCAATCTTTTGAACCCGCACTTCACGTCTATCCTTGAAGTATTTATTTCTGACATCTTCTATCGTTATGACAATTGGTATAGAATCCGTAAATGAAGTTGTATTCTTCATAATCTCTAGATTGACTTCGCCTACAATCTCATACAACTTTTCCTTTAGTTTTCTAACACCTGGCTCCAAAGTGTATTCATCAATAATAAATTTAAGCGTATCTGTGTTTATTTCAATCATTCCATTTAATCCAACTTTTTTGTAAATATCCGGCAGCAAATGTTTATTGCAAATCTCAATCTTGTCTTCTATCGATAAATTATCAAACTTGATGCGATGCACACGATCTAACAAAATCTTATCAATTGCCTCTACATCATTGTAAGATAAAATAAACAATGCTTTCGACAAATCTAAATCTATTCCGGAAAAATATTTATCTTGAAATCCGTCATTTTGACTAGTATCTAACAAATGTGTTAGAATACCGATTATTTCCTTACCGTGTTCCGTGCGGCTAATTTTATCCACTTCGTCAATCAATATAATAGGATTCATACATTTTTTATCCATTAGGATTTGTACAATTTGCCCCCAAGTGGATCCAACATAAGTATACGAATGGCCAACTAGGCTAGATGAATTTGCATCACCTCCAATCGCAATTAGTGCAAAAGGGCGACTAACACCTTCATCGTCTTTCAAACAATTGGCTAGTCCTTTAGCTAAAGTGGTCTTGCCAATACCTGGCGAACCTTCGAAACCTAGAACATAACCAGTGTTGTCGTTACCTGCAATCCATTGACCGATTATTCGCTCTACTTGTTTTTTCGCCTTTTCGTGCGAATGAACAGAATTATCTAGTGTTAGTTTCACATCATTCATATATTTGGAAATCTTGTTATATTTTGTTTCTATTAGCTGCACCGAATTGCATATTGCATCAGGTAAAACTAAAGTAGGCTCAGCATTTTCTTTTTTTGATTCATTCAAGCTATTCAAACTAACAAAAAGCGACGTAAGTTCTTTAATAATATTTGGATTATTCGATTTATTACTAGTTATATTACTAGTTATATTACTGATTATATTGGTTACTGTACCATTGATTTGATCAATCATCTCTGGCTTGGTCTTATTTG
>CAILUB010000252.1 GCA_903837305.1 uncultured Cytophagaceae bacterium | reverse complement strand
ATCCGAATAATATTAGAATTTTAGACAGCAAACCGAGGTAACGTTCGGGGCCTTGAAAATTGTTATCTACCATAATGCTCGTAAATTTACGGAATTTTTAATCAGAATGGTAAAGATAGGTAACATCGAGCTAGGCTCATTTCCATTGCTTTTAGCTCCTATGGAGGACGTGTCAGATCCACCTTTCCGTGCGGTATGCAAGGCAAATGGTGCTGATTTGATGTATACGGAATTTATTTCCTCCGAAGGACTGATTCGAGATGCGGCAAAAAGCGTTCAAAAACTCGATATTTTTGAATATGAACGCCCGATTGGGATCCAACTTTTTGGTAGTTCAATCGAAACAATGGCGTCCTGCACAGAAATTGCGACCAAGGCTGGCCCAGATTTAATTGACATCAATTATGGCTGTCCAGTAAAACAGGTGGCCTGCAGAGGCGCAGGAGCCGCTTTATTGCAAGATATTCCCAAAATGGTAGCGATGACCAAGGCCGTTGTGGATGCCACCCATTTACCCGTAACCGTCAAAACACGCCTTGGCTGGGATGATTCGACAAAAAATATCGAGGATGTAGCTGAACGGCTTCAAGATATTGGAATACAAGCACTTACTGTTCACGGAAGAACGCGCGTCCAGATGTACAAAGGCGCGGCGGACTGGGAATTGATTTCGAAAGTGAAGAAAAATCCCCGGATTAAGATCCCCATTTTCGGTAATGGCGACATCGATTCACCGGAAAAGGCCAAAGAATACCGCAATCGCTACGAAGTCGATGGCATCATGATAGGTCGCGCCTCAATTGGCTATCCCTGGATATTCAACGAAATCAAACATTATTTAGCCACAGGAGAGCATCTAGCCCCTCCTACCCTTCAACAAAGATTACAAGTTTGCTTAGACCATTTAGATTTTTCTATTCGTTGGAAAGGGAATCACGGCGGCATCGTCGAAATGCGACGCCATTATGCAAATTATTTCCGCGGAATGGATCATTTCAAACCATTTAGAACCCGCCTGGTGACTACCTATGAATTCGAAGAGATCAAAGAAATCTTAAACGAAATCTCAGCACATTATGCTGGCGAACCCTTAAACGTCTGATGGAAAACAAACAAAAATCCCCTGTTCTTTTAATTATCCTAGCCTTCACGGCACTTTCATTGATTTGGGGAAGTTCTTTCATTTTAGTCAAGAAAAGTTTAGCCTATTACAGTTCTCCGCAAGTGGGTGCCCTGCGGATATTTGCAGCCTTCATCTTCTTTATTCCGATATTCTTAAAACAAAGACATGAGGTCAAAAAAGAACATTGGAAGAGCTTTTTATTAGCAGGTTTGACTGGAAATCTACTACCTGCCATCTTATTTTCCATAGCAGGAAAACATTTAACCTCCGCCCTATCGGGAATGTTGAATGCCTTTACGCCACTTTTTACACTGATTGTTGGAATTCTTTTGTTTAAACAAGGTTTTCAATGGCGCCAAATACTAGGAATCGTTCTAGGCATCGCCGGTTGTTTCGGTTTGATCGTAGGTGGAGAAGGTTTTCAGTTAGATTTTAATTACCACGCGCTTTGGGTAGTCTTAGCTACTTTCTTGTACGGTATCAATTTGCACATTATCAAGACGAAATTTTCAGGATTAAATCCCTTCACTTCTACCTCAGGTATATTTATGGCGATAGGTCCTCTGTCGTTTATCCTATTAGCCTCCACCGGATTCTTCTCACAACCTATTGAATGGTGGCCATTTTTAGCGGCTTGTTCTTTAGGTGTTTTCGGATCTGCCATCGCTATGGTTTTATTCAACCAGTTGATTAAATGGACAAATGCCATTGTAGCTAGTTCTGTGACCTACATTATTCCGATTGTAGCCGTAGGCTGGGGCGTTTTCGATGGTGAACAAGTATACCTCTCGCAAGTAATCGCGATGGTTGTCTTGCTAATCGGTGTTTATGAAATCAATCGATCAAAGGCTTGATTTTGATTCAATTATTTTGATTCAATTATTTTTGATTCAATGATGGGTCCTCGTTCCCCTATTCCGTTCTCGTTGAAGGCCTCTATTTGGAAATAATACGTCTTGCCACGATCCATCGATTTGAAATAATATTCATTACTCCCGAAAACCTGCACCGAGGTATACATTTTATCTGGAGCTATGCCAGAATAGATTACATAACCTGTTGCATTCGGCTTATGTCCCCATTTTAACCAAGCACTTCGCGAATCGTGTTCTCCTCGTAAAACCAATAAATCCTTAACCACTTCTGGTTTTACACCATGTCCAAAACCGAAGGCCCGTATACCTGAAATCGCAAATTTTCCAGCTGCCATGTGGTGATTCACTAGCTTTAAATAGCGCACTTCCACTGGCTTTTTCAATTCAATATAATCGTGAGGGACATCCGTTTTATTCGTAGACTTATCAATAATCAGAGACCAGTTTTTCCCATCCTTGCTTCCCATCACTTGGTACTGGTGGTAAATTCCATTCATCTTTCCGAGGAAACTCGAATCCACATCCTGATCTGCATAATTAATCTGCAAAGCTTTCAGCGTAGAAACCTCCCCTAAATCGGTCTCAATCCACTCCCCTTTTTTAGAAGAGGCCGCAGACCAATAGGTTTTCATTTGCTCATCCACCGCAAAATTTGCCGAATAACCGGGTAAACTAGATGAAACACGGACTGGCTTATTGTAATTCAAGAGCATCCAACCCGTAAATAATTCAGAAGGTTGATCTACTTTTTTCGTAGGCATATGATGCGGATAATCCCCGTAAGCTGTATTTGTAAACATAATCCCGTCTTTATCAAAATACGTAGGCCAAAGTCCTAAGCGACGCTCAAAACTATTCTTCACCGCAATTGTAATCGTCGTTACATGCCACCAGTTACCATATTGTCCTTCAAAAGTAGCCCCGTGACCCGCACCGCGAGTAAATCCACCCGGCTTAAACGAAAACGGATTATGCGCTTGATATGTGAAGGGTCCCATCGGATGATCTGACGTGTAAACTCCATCCCCATATGCCGAAAATTCGGTCCCTGGCGCCCCATATTGCAAATAATACTTACCCTTGTATTTATTCATCCAAGCGCCTTCCATAAAGGGTTTCAAGAAGGTATTATCTTGGTATTCCCCAAAGCGCTCCCAACCATGCAATTCATCATTCAGCTTAATCAAATCCTTACGCTCCCCGATTGGTTGCAAGGTCTTACGATCGATTTCCTGTCCATACATGGGGTAGAAATTGCTCGAACCATGGTACAAATACAATCGGTTATCGTCATCTAAAAAGAAAGCGGGATCCCAGGCCCCTGCTGAAAAGGCATGCACGGCTTCTTTCCACGTGTCTGTTTCAGGCTTTTGGGAATACCAAAGTGTAAAATCCTTCGCATACGTAGAACCTATCACTAACAAACTATCACCTAAGGTAATCGTCGCCGGTGCACACAGTTCGTCATACACTTTGTGGTAAGGCTGTAAAAATCGACGAGAGACAAAGTTCCATTTCAGCATATCCTTACTCCACCAATAGCCCCATTGATTCGTGGAAAACAAGTAATATTTATCTTTAAAATACGAAATCACCGGATCTGCCGTTGCCCTGTGACGACCTTGCTCTGAAAAATTCGGGATGGGTGTAAAACCGTAATCCAAGTTCATTGGATTGCAATAGGTGGACAAGCTGGAAGTGGAATTACTTTGCGCACCGGCAAAAAATGTAAAAGACAAAATAAAAAGCAGCAATGCTGGAACAATTTTCATAGTTTTGAGGTCATATAGGTGCTAGATAACCTAGCTAATTTATGAGCAAAGTAAATAAATTTCAGGGAATTTTTTGGGCTGCGGTTTTGATTACCCTTTGGAGCGCGAATTTAGCCTACTGGATAAACACCGATTTCAGCTGGTCAGATCCTTGGATTTATATAGCCATTCTGTTTCAAACCCATTTGTACACCGGCTTATTTATTACCTCGCACGATGCCATCCATGGAGTTGTATACGCGGAGAATCTCCGTCTAAATCACGCAATTGGGCGTTTCTGCACCCTCCTTTTTGCCTTTAATGATTATAGCACTTTACGGTCAAAACACCACTTGCATCATGCACATGTCAATACAGATAATGACCCAGATGTGCATCAAGGCCCATTTTTACTCTGGTGGTTCAAATTCATTTGGCAATATGTCACCTGGAAACAAGTACTGGCAATGGCGATTACTTATAACATCTTGAAAATCTGGTTTCCCATGTGGAATTTGATTCTGTTTTGGGAATTGCCAGCGATCTTGAGTACGCTTCAATTATTTATTTTCGGAACGTATCTGCCACACCGGGGAGAACATGCTCCTGAGAATAAACAACAATCCAGAAGCCAAGGCAAAAACCATATCTGGGCGTTTATTTCGTGTTACTTTTTTGGCTATCACTATGAACACCATGCGCATCCCTATTTGCCTTGGTATAAATTACCTAAAGCGAAGGACGAAAGCCTTGCCTAGACCTAGATTTTTCCTAAATTTGCAACGCACAAAATCGACATAAACGAGCTCCTCATGAAAGAACCTAAATACAAACGCATTTTATTGAAACTTTCAGGCGAATCTCTTTCGACAGATGGAGAAGTGATTGATCCGAACATTCTAGGTCAATATGCAGCTGAAATCAAAAAAGTGCATGATTT
>CAILUB010000251.1 GCA_903837305.1 uncultured Cytophagaceae bacterium | reverse complement strand
TAATTTTTTTAGGGTGCGTCGATCGAGTAATGAATTGACGGTTTGGTCACCTCATCCGCGTTCTATGAGTCCATTGCGAATGGATTATGCCGGAAAATTAACGGGGATTATTCCGCCACCGCCTACTTCTACGAATATTCGCTTTATTCCCTATTTATTGCATGTTTCCAATAAGTCGGAGGGAACAGAAATAGGAAATGCTCAAGCTTCAGAATTTAAGGCAGGGGGTGAAATTAAGTGGGCGATAAGTCCTACTTCCATAATGGATTTAACTTTTAATACGGATTTCGCACAGGCAGATGTGGATAGGCAAGTAAATAACATTTCACGTTTCTCTGTGTTTTTTCCTGAAAGACGTCAATTCTTTTTAGAGAATGCCTCCCTTTTTTCGGCGGGTTTAGCTCCCATAAGTGAGGTTGTAGGTGGATCGATGTACATACAACCCTTCTTTAGTCGTACGATTGGATTGGACGCCAATGTGAACCCAATTGCCATAACGGCTGGATCTCGTTTTGTGTATCGGTCAGAAAATCGAAATATCGGTGGTATCTATATGCGTCAAGGCGAGGGTGACGGTGATCCCTTTACGAATTTTTTTGTAGGACGTGTTTCTGAGAATTTTGGTAAACAAAATAGGATAGGAGTGATTGCTACGACTAAATCATCCCCTTCATCCGTTCAATCTACCGGAGCAATTGATGCCTTTATCCGTTTTAATGATAGGTTCTCATTTAGTGGAATGGGAACGATGACACAGGATAGTCGAAATGATAGTCAAGGTTTTGCAGAATATGGTCAGTTTTTATATAAAGACAATTTGGTGACTTTATATTGGACACATACGTTAGTTTCCGATCAATATAATCCGGCAATGGGATTTGTTTCGAGGAAAAATGTACTATCAAATTCTCAAGGAATCGATTTTAATGTTAGAGCTAAATGGTTGCCTAAATTTGTTCGATTTTGGCAACCAGGCGTTTACACGGAAATTTACCATAGTTTAACGACGGGAAATATAGTGGAACAAAAATTGGTCTCTGGGCCTCTGTGGTTTAATCTGCAAAATGGGGGAATCATTGGTGGCTATATAGATGCGAGCGTTCAGAACTTGGAAGATGATTTTAATCCAGTGGGTATTCGCATTAAACCTGGTTCCTATAAGTATTTTAGACAGGGATTTTTGTTAGCTAGTGACCCGAGTGCAAAATATTCAGGATCTACAGAATACGGTTGGGGCGGCTTTTTTAACGGCACATTACAAATGATTGATTCTAAATTTCGTTTGGCCCCCATCCCACACATGAATGTAGGTTTAACATGGAATTGGAGTAAGTTTGAAGACGTGGGTGTGGCTCGTGAGACAAAAGAAGTTAATTTATTGATTTTGGAAACTCGTATGGCCATCAATCCGCGATTACAGTTGATTGGTTTTTACCAAAAAAATACCACGGATAATTTGAATTCTGTGAATATGCGTCTAGCCTGGGAATACCAGCCTTTATCCTATGTTTATCTGGTATTTAACTCCTTGAATTACCAAGGAACGGATAGCAGCCAGCAGAAGCAACAAAGTTTTTTAGCTAAATTGTCCTATCTAAAGCAATTTTAAGATGAAGATTGAATTACGCAGTGACACCTTTACCTTGCCCACAGCTGGAATGCGTGAGGCGATGTTTTCCGCACCTTTAGGCGATGATGTTTTTGGAGAAGACCCTACGGTGAATGCCTTGGAGGAAAAGGTAGCTCGACTTTTTAACAAAGAGGCCGCGCTTTTCTGCGTTTCAGGAACTCAATCGAATCAAATTGCCATTTCGGTTCATATTGCCAAAGGCCAAGAAGTCATTTGCGATGAACTATCCCATATCTATTTATACGAAGGCGGCGGCATCATGGCGAATGCGGGAGCTTCCGTTAAATTATTGAAAGGCGATTTAGGTCGTTTAAACGTGCATCAAATAAAAGCGGCCATTTCTCCTGACGATATCCATGCCTGTGAGAGTCGCTTGGTTAGCTTAGAGAATACAGTCAATAAAGGGGGAGGAAGCATTTACACTTCCGAGGCTTTGCAAGAAATTTCTGATTTTTGCCGTTCCGTTTCTATTCCTTTACATCTCGATGGAGCTCGGATTTTTAATGCACTTGTAGAGACTGGTCAAACGCCCGCTCAATTTGGTGGCTGGTTTGATACGATTTCCGTTTGCTTATCGAAAGGGTTAGGAGCTCCCATTGGCTCGGTGCTGTTAGGTTCAAAAGATTTCATTAAAAAAGCACGGCGAGTTAGAAAACGTTTAGGCGGTGGCTGGAGACAGGCCGGTTTATTAGCCGCAGCTGGTATTTATGCTTTAGATCACCAAGTAGAGCGTTTGAAGGAAGACCATGCACGTGCTCGCGTAATTGCCTCGGTTTGCGAGAAACTTCCTTGGGTGAAAGCCATTCTGCCTGTTTCGACTAATATTGTTATTCTGGAATTACAAGACGGATTGCCATCGGTTGATAAGGTAGCTGAATTAAAGGAGAAAGGTATTTATTGTGCTCCTTTTGGTCCTAGTTATGTGCGTTTTGTGACGCATATAGGTTTTGATGATTCCGCACTTCAGGCATTTACAGAACGAATTTCTGAGTAAAATATACGCGCGCAAGCCTTCTATAAGAAATCTATTCTTATGCAGCGAAAGGCGTTTAAAATGTATTTACTTCCGGGACATTCGGTTGAATACAAGAAGAGACACGATGAAATTTGGCCTGAACTGGGCGAATTATTACATGAAGTAGGCATCCAAAACTATTCCATTTTCTTGGATGAAAGTACGCGCACGCTATATGGCTACTTAGAAGCGCCAGATTTGTCGACTCTTGATTCCCTTCCGGCGCAAGAAGTAATGAAAAAATGGTGGGCCTATATGGCGGATATTATGGAGACGAATCCAGATCATTCCCCTGTTTCCATCGATTTAACTCCTATCTTTTACTTAGCCTAATGAAAAAATTACTCTTTCTACTATTGCCATTAAGTGTTTTCGCTGTAAAGCCGGATCGTGCACAAGTTTTACAAAACATGCATTTGGCTAAAACCTATTTTCAGGGTGTTTGGCCGGATGTGACGAAGGTGATTGTGAGTCCGGATAAGACGCGTCCATCGAATATTTGGACTCGTTCAGTCTTTTATGAGGGATTAATAGAATTGTATAAAATAGATCCACGTGCTTCTGATTTGAAGTACATGGAGGATTGGGGTGAATTTCATAAGTGGTCATTAAGAAATGGATTGAAGACTAGAAATGCAGACGATCAGGCTTGTGGGCAAGTCTATTTAGATTTATTTGATTTGAAGGCTGATTCAGCGCGAATCAAGCCCATAAAAGAGAATATAGATAATATGGTGGCGTCTGAAAAGGCGAATGATTGGTCGTGGATTGATTGCCTCCAGATGAGTATGCCGGTGTTTACACGCTTAGGCGTTCGCTTCAAGAATGATGCTTATTTCACTAAAATGCATGATTTGTATGCGGATACTAAAGCTAAATTATACAATCAGCAAGAGTATTTGTGGTGGCGTGATAAAGACTTTATTCCACCCTACAAAGAACCTAATGGAACGAATTGTTATTGGTCTCGCGGTAATGGCTGGGTTTTTGCAGCGTTAGTGCGCACGTTAGATTTAATGCCCAAAAATGCACCTCATAGGGCAGAATATGTAAAAGATTTTCAAGATATGGCGGCGGCCTTATTGCCTCTACAGCGCAAAGATGGATTTTATAATGTGAGTTTGACAGATGAATCCAATTATGGAGGTCCAGAATTAACAGGAACGTCACTGTTTGTCTATGGAATGGCTTGGGGAATCCGTCAAGGGTTATTACCTGCCTCGAAATACCAGAAATCAGTTGACAAAGGTTGGAAAGCAATTGATTCTTGTGTTCAACCGAATGGATTCCTGGCCTATGTTCAAGGGACTGGGAAAGAGCCTAAAGATGGCCAACCTGTCACTAAAACATCGGTTCCTAATTTCGAGGATTTTGGTGCAGGCTGTTATTTATTGGCAGGATCAGAAATTCTAAAAGCTAAATAGTATATTTTTTAGTTGGTTTAGGATTTTATTCCTACTTTTGCCGTTCAATAAATCAAAATAAGATGAAAAAAGTCATTATTGGTTCCTTAGTGGGCGGTCTGATTATTTTTATTTGGCAGACGATGTCTCATGTGGCTCTTAATTTACACGAGCCAGTTCAACAGTATTCAGCTAAGCAAGACACTATATTACATTTCCTAAATAAACAGGAATTAGCCCCGGGTGGATATATTATGCCTCGCATGAGCCATAATCAGTCTATGGAAGAGCTTGAAGGATTCACAAAATCAATTGCAGGCAAGCCATGGGCGCGTGTCATTTATTATCCCTCCTACAAAACGGACATGACGATGAATATGGTCCGTGGCTTTGCAGTGGACGTTTTGATGGTGTTTTTGTTGGTTTGGATAATTTCTAAATTGAAGATTCCGCGTCGTTCTACTATTGTCGGAGTTTCGGTTGTTATTGGTTTCATCGCTTTCTGTCAAACTTCCTACACGGAACATATTTGGTACCCTGTATATGATTTGCGTGCACAATTAGTCGATGCCGTGGTTGCATGGGGCTTATGTGGATTTTGGCTTAGTCGGTATTTTGGCCAAAAAAATTAATTCCAAGGCTCCATCTGGAGCCTTTTTTATTATCTTGCCAATTCAAAATTCTATTTTTCAATGAAAATCAAACACTTCATCATCGGGTTGATAGCTACTCTGATGTTTCAATCTGCGATCGCACAAGATTATCCTACGGATTATTTAAGTCCAGAGTTTCATGCGGGTCGTCGCGCCGCCTTTAAAGAAAAGATGTCCGATAAAGGCGTTGGAATCTTTTTCGCTTCTCAAACTCGCCAACGAAGCAACGACACCGAGTTTCAATACGCTCAAAATAAGAATTTCTACTATTTAACTGGATTAGAAGAGCCCAATGCTGTTTTATTATTGTTTAAACAACCCGTTACACTGTTAGGTAAAACGGGAACGGAATTCATCTTTGTCCAAAACCGTGATCCATTCAAGGAATTATGGACTGGGAAAATTTTAGGTGTAGACGGCTTCAAGGCGAAGAGTAAGATGGAAAATGTATTCATTAATGATCAATTTAATTCATCTTCTATTTCCTTAGCGAGCGTTGACTCCGTTTATACCTTATACCGCACGGAAGGAATCTTTGCTAAATACCAAGCTAAACCTGATCCATTAACTCGCATGGCATCTCTGGTGGATAGTTTAGTGACGGCTACCGCTAAGCCTTTGGCATCTAGATCAGCCTTGAATACCTTACGAACTTTACGCGGCATTAAGTTGCCAGAAGAGATTGCTTTAATTCAAAAAGCTGCTTCTATCAGCGTATTAGGTCATAATGACGTGATGCGTGCGGTTAAACCAGGCATGAAAGAATACCAGGCTCAAGCAATTATGGAATATCATTTCAAAAAAGAGGGTTCAGAATATCCAGGTTATAATAGCATCAATGGAGCGGCTGAAAATGCCTGCGTTTTGCATTACATAACTAATTTGAAGACTATTAAGGATGGAGAGTTATTATTGAGTGATTGCGCGGCAGAATACCATGGATATTCAGCTGACGTCACGAGAACCGTTCCAGCAAATGGTAAATTTACGGAAGCACAAAAAATCTTGTATGAAATCGTTTTAGCTGCTCAAGATGCAGGAATTGCGGCTTGTAAGGCTGGTGCTCCTTTTGCAGATATTGATGCGGCTTCTCGTGCTGTAGTAAATGCAGGCTTAATTAAATTAGGGATTGCTGCAAATGAGAAAGAGGCGCGTACCTATTTCCCTCATGGAACTTCGCATCATTTAGGTTTAGATGTACATGATTTAGGACCACGTATTTTAGCTCCTGGTGTTGTTGTCACTGTTGAGCCAGGTATTTACATACCAGCAGGTAGTAAATGTGATAAGAAATGGTGGAACATTGGTATCCGTATCGAAGATGATATCTTGATTACAGAGAATGGCAATGTGAATATGTCCAAAGGTTCACCTAGATCAGTTGCTGAAATCGAGAAATTGGCCGCACAAAAATCAATTTTTTAATTTATTCAAACATGAAAATCAACAGAACATTTAAGAAAGCACTTTTTTTCCTCTTTGCAGGGTTGTTTTTAGTTTCCTTTAATTCATTATCGTCCGATAATCCAGATGCCATTGTAGGGGTTTGGAAAACAGGTGAGGGTAATGCGATGGTTAAAATTTATAAAAATGGTACTAAATACCAAGGCAGGGTGGTGTGGTTAAAAGAACCGATTGATCCTGAAACAGGAAAAGCTAAGTTAGATAAGAACAACGCTGATCCTGCTGCAAAGTCAAAGCCTGTATTAGGATTGATTAATATTTGGGGATTTGTACCTAAAGAGGAAAATGTTTGGGATGAAGGGAATATTTACGATCCTAAAAATGGTAATACCTATTCTTCTACTATGAAATTGATAAATGCCAATTCACTCGAAGTGAGAGGTTATATTGGGGTTTCTATCATCGGACGAACAGACACTTGGACTAGGCAAGTGGCTAAATAACGTTAATAAAATAGGCTCCGTATGGAGCCTATTTTATTATGGAGAAACAAAGTTTAAACTAAAATTAAAGTAGAGAGGATTTCCCAGTTTGCTTGAAAAATACCGTTCATTATCTTCTTTGCCGTCATATTTATTCATTACGTCAAATCTATAATTGTAGCGCAATCCGACTTGAGCACTGAACCATAAAAATCCAGTGATTTTCTTATCCCACATGATTCTTGGTTTTAACTCCCCTCGTTGGACATAAAATAAATCTTGTTGAGCAGATGGTATAGGCATTGAGAATTGGTTTCCTTCTAATTCAAAACCTGCCTGAATCATGTTCGAGGTGTTGATATTATATCTGATAAATCCTTTAGCAGGAAGTAATAATTCCATACCCCATTTATCATTGAACGTTTTGTTCCAAAACAATACCGGAAAATACATCATCCTGCCAGCTCGATAGGATCTAGCGATACCTGTACCAATCATATTTTTCTCTGATTTTTTCCAGCCGTAAATAAATGTTCCACTTAATGTAAGGGCATCTTTATTAATGGCGCTCATGTTATCAAACACT
>CAILUB010000250.1 GCA_903837305.1 uncultured Cytophagaceae bacterium | reverse complement strand
CTTTCCAGAGATAAAACAATTTAGGGGTTCAGAAAACATGTGCTTGCGCCGTTTTAAGAACCCCTAAATTATTTTATCACCATCCATCATCCTTCTTCGGCTTCACCGCCGCCGAATTCGGTTTCTTCGCTGCTGGTGCTGGAGTAGCTTTGGTAGTCCCACTTTTGGTACCCTGGCTACTCGCAACAGACACATCTAAACCCACCCGGCTGTAGACACGGCAAACGATTTTCCATTCTTCGTTTATTTTCATTAGACTTAACAAGTCAATGTATTTAAAGTCATCGAACTTAAATTCCACCGTAGCGATAGCTGAAGTTCCTGCATAAGAATAGTTTACGAGTGCTCCAGTAGCTTTTGCTCCACCTGCAGGCATACCAGAGATAAATTTGCGCAAGGGCGTATCAGCTATTTTTCCAGTGGATGTATTCAAATTTCTTAGTAAGGCATTGCTCGCAAAAGCACGCCCTAAACTAGCCGTATCCCCTTTAGTGAAACCTTCTGTGTAAGAATTGATGGCGGATTTGATTCCTTCATCTTCTGATTGAGCGAATGTGGATAAACCCACGAGGCAAAAAAGTGCAACAAATATATTTTTCATAGTATGTTAATTTAGTTTCCTCCTGATGCTTCGTTCTCAGCTGGGAGATTTTCTCCTTTTAAGAAAAACTTTGCTTTTTCAGGATATAATATAGATTGTACGATATTGACTTTGGCCAAAGAATGATTCGCCATATTGCCCAAAATAATAATGGCTGAATTATCTTTTTGATTATGCAAGTAATAGTTTTTAAATCCGTGCCACCAACCGGTGTGGTAAGTTAGCCATTCGCCATTTTCTAGTTGTTTTAAACGCCAACCTAAGCCGTAATTTGTCGTTAAAACCTTTGGCTTTGTGTGCTGCGGGGTGAATGCTTCAGCTAAAGAACTTAATTTGACGACTGTTTCTGAATTCAATGCCTGATCCCAAAGAAACATGTCCTCAACCGTTGAATAGATTCCTTTATCACCCGTTACGCCATCTAAATGATCGAATCCGACCACCGCAAGTCCCGAACGTTTCGGTTGATATCCGGTAGCGGACGTTTTTAGTAATTCAGGATGCAGTGGATCATAAACGAAAGACTCGGTCATGCCCGCTGGTGTAAATATATTTTCTTTCACATATTCTCTAAAACCTTTGCCACTTAATCGCTCTACGATGTAGGCAAGTAATATGTAATTGGTATTGTTATAGTGAAATTGGCGATTCGGGTGGTAATCTATGCCTGGTTTTATTTTAATAAATAGTTCAACGACTTTAGCATTCGTTAATGGAGCTTTCTTATCATAATATTTGTCTAAACAATAAGCATAATTAGCAAGTCCAGATTTGTGAGTCAATAAACTGCGAATGGTGATACTGGAATCGTATGGAAAGCCTGGGATGTGTTGTTCCACTCGATCATCCAGCTTCAGTTTTCCTTGTTCCATTAATTGCAAGATAGAGACAGCAGTGAATTGCTTCGAGACAGAAGCTAATTGAAAGGGCGTACGTGTATTTAGTTGTACTTTTGTGAAATTATTAGCAATGCCAAAAGCTCTTTTGTAAATGATTTTGCCGTATTGGGCGACTAAAACCGTTCCGTTAAAACCGGTATTTTTCTGAAGCGTTTTGAAGAAGGTGTCTAACTTAATCGCTTTTTGTTGGGCGATCTTAGGGTCAAATAAACGAGCGATGCTGTCGTTTCTCTTTTCTACGGCACTGTTTTTGGTAAAAAAATGACCTGGAATATTATTGCAGGAGGCCATGCAGAATAAGGTTGCGAAAATACCAAGAGCCAATGACCTACGATTCATATGCGAAATTGCGAAATGTATTTGTTAAATTTAAAAGCAATTTAATCAGAAAAGGCCTTATTTCAAACCCCATGTTCCAGCGGATATTTGTTTTCTTTTTTCTTGTCCTTATCCGAATTTACCAGGGTATGATTTCCCCCTTTCTGCCTAACTCTTGTCGCTATACTCCTACCTGTTCAACCTATGCGAAAGAGGCTCTTCAGAAACATGGATTAGTCAGGGGATTGCAGCTGACATTCAAACGAATTTCTAG
>CAILUB010000249.1 GCA_903837305.1 uncultured Cytophagaceae bacterium | reverse complement strand
GAATGGAGGAAAGGCTCCTAATATCGTTCCAGATTACGCTGAGGTCTATTATTATGTGCGTTCTCCTAAACGTGATATCGTAACGGATGTATGGAATCGCTTGGAAAAAGCTGCTGAAGGTGCTGCTTTAGGTACCGGTACACGCTATGAATTAGAGGTAATCGGCGGGGTATATGAGATTTTGCCAAATGATAATTTAGCTTCCGTGATGAACTCGAATTTGACAACGGTGGGAGGATATACCTTGAATTCTACTGAGCTTGCTTTTGCGAAACAAATTCAGCAAACGCCAGGCATGTTACCAACCGATTTAGCATCTACTTCTTCAGTTGTTCCGGGTCGTCCGGATCCTAGCGGTGGTGGTTCCACGGATGTGGGGGATGTAAGCTGGGTAGTTCCTACCATTGGTTTAGGAACCGCTACTTGGGTTCCAGGCACGACTGCCCATAGCTGGCAAGCCGTAGCTGCGGGGGGAATGAGCATAGGTAAAAAAGGAATGATGGTGGCTGCCAAAACGATCGCAGCAACCGCGATGGATTTATTCAAGAATCCTGCCTTGATCGATGCAGCAAAAGCAGAATGGACGAAGCGAAAAGGGGCTGAATTCAAATACAAGGCACTTTTAGGCGATCGTAAGCCGGCTTTGAATTATAGAGATTAAAATAAAAGAGGCTTCGGCCTTTTTTATTTAGTTGTTCCATCGTAATATTGCAATATAATAACAACTAAAATGGGAATCACCAAAACAGACCTCTTTACAGAGGAACAAAATGCGATCGCTCAGATGGCCAAAGTGCTCGGACATCCCGCACGCGTCGCTATTTTACAGTATTTGGTGAAATCCAATACCTGCATCAACGGAGATCTTGTCCAAGAACTAGGTCTAGCTCAGGCTACCGTCTCTCAACATTTACGCGAATTGAAAGAGGTGGGATTTATCCAAGGAACGATTGAAGGCGTCTCGGTTTGTTATTGCATTAACCCGGAAAAGTGGGCGGAGTTTAGTCAGCTTTTTGGGGAGTTTTTCGAAAATTATTTTGTCGCACAAAAATCCAACTGCTGTTAATATGTCAACTTTTCCACGAATGCACGTCTCCTTGTATGTCAGCAATTTAGCGGCATCGGTGAATTTTTATTCTACTTTTTTCGGTCAGCCAGCCACGAAGGTGAAGCCTGGTTATGCGAAATATGTGTTAGATAGTCCCTCTTTGATTATCTCGTTTATTGAAAATCCAGAGCGCGTTCAAGCAAACTTTGGCCACTTAGGTTTCCAAGTAGAAACTTCGGAAGAGATGAATGCCCGTTTAGAAGTGGCTAGAAAACAAGGGATTGTTTCCAAAGAAGAGATAGGGACATCCTGTTGCTTCGCCGTTCAAGATAAATTCTGGGCAACTGATCCTGACGGTGTTCAATGGGAAGTCTATTATTTCCATGAAGACGCAGAATTCAATGACCCACACTACGCTGCGCAAGATGCCTCAGCTTGCTGTATGCCGCCAGCTGCAGTGGCTGAAGAAAAACCAAAATTAAAAATTGCCGAAGTGCAAGCCGCAAACGCTTGTACTCCAGGCTCAGGATGTTGCTAAGATGAAGGATATTTTAAACCAAAATTTGGAACAAATTCTCTCCCTCGAAATACCAACCGAGCGCCGAGAAATACTACAAGTCTTGATCGATTATATCAAAGACAAACGCAAAAAAGAGCAGCCGATTCGCCTGAATTTTATCTGCACGCACAACTCGCGCCGCTCCCAATTCTCACAAGTCTGGGCCCAAACCGCCGCTGACTATTTCCAAATCCCTGCCCAATGCTATTCAGGTGGGGTAGAGGTAACGGCTTGCAACGAACGCACCGTGGCTTCCCTAGAGCGAATGGGTTTCATTGTCTCTAAACACGGGCATTCTAATCCCATCTATTTCGCCATGCACACGCAGGATTCGCGTCCCATCATTCTTTTTTCGAAACTGTATGATGACGTCATTAATCCGCATGGCATTTTTGCGACGGTCATGACCTGTTCACATGCAGACGAAAATTGTCCTTTCATTCCTGGCGCTGAAGCTCGAATTCCGGTACGTTATGAGGACCCCAAAGCCTTTGATGACACCGCTGAGGAGGCTGCACAATATGATGCAAGGTCGAGGCAGATAGCGGGGGAAATGTTTTATGTTTTCTCTAGGGCGACAATTTAGTCCGTAGGGAGGGAGTCCGGAGGAGTTTAGATTAGAGATAATAGAGTATAGATATATAGTCAGGAGGGAGGGAGTCCGAAGGAAATAAGATTAGAAGGATTTATGAAATAATTTTCCTACGGACTTCGGACTAATTTCCTACGGACTACGAAGTATGATCCCTCACCACTAACCATTTCCCATTCACCTTCTTCATCAACAAGGTAAAATAACCACCCGCATCGCCCACAGTTGGTCTTGTCAAATGCCATTTGCCTAATACCCAAGCGGTTTTACCTTCTGTCACATCGATTTCCTGAATATCAAAATCCAAGGTCCCCATCGTCTCGCGATTGGGATATGATTTTAAATAGCGTTGCAACGTCGCTTCCCAGCCTGACACGACGCCAGCTTTTCCAATGAACTTTAGGTTAGGAGATTTTTCGTAGTATTCCATAAAACCTTTGATGTCACCGGTATTCCAAAGTTTAATCTGAGTTTGCAGGACAGACTTAATTTCGTTTTCATCTTTATTTGTTTGAGCAAATAAAAGAGAAGGTATGAAGAGGAGGAGGTAGAGGAGTGATTTCATTTTTAGAGTAGAGATTATAGAGCAAAGATAATAGAGAATGGTAAATGGTGAATTTTTTCAATCTATACTCTCTACTCTATTATCTCTAATCTCGCTTCAGCCGGATTTCGTCTCATTTTCCCACTAATAATTTTAAAAAATCAATTATTGTATCATTTTTGTAGAATAATAAATTAGACCTATGATTAAGAAAATTACCCTCGCCCTTTTAGTGGCTTTTCCTGTGCTTCAATCGCTTGCGCAGGCCCCCGATGAAAATCGTTTTGTGAAGTCAGTCTTAGTAGACAAATTGGATGAACCGATGGAGTTTACCTTTTTGCCAGATGGACGAATTCTATTTGTAGAACGTAAAGGGGATGTAAAGTCCTATGATACGAAGACTAAAGAGACGAAGACCATTGCTCACTTAAATGTTAACACTAAATATAAGAACCGTTTGGGTCAAGAGCGTGTGGCAGAGGAGGGATTGATGGGTATTGTTTTGGACCCTAACTTCAGCAAAAATCACTGGTTATATCTATACTACGCACATCCGACGGAGACTAAGCACATTTTAGCGCGTATGGAATTGCGTGGGGATGAGTTATTAGTCGAGCAACAAAAAGTGCTTTTGGAGGTTCCTACACAGCGTGAGGAATGTTGTCATACGGGTGGAGGAATGGTTTTTGATAAATCAGGAAACTTATTCTTAACCGTAGGAAATAATACAAGTAACAGTAATTCAGATGGTTATGCGCCTATCGATGAGCGTCCAGGTCAAGCGTATTGGGATGATCAACGTGGTGCGTCGAATACGAATGATTTACGCGGAAAGATTTTACGCATTCACCCAGAGGCGAATGGTACGTATACGATTCCAAAAGGCAATTTATTCGCACCAGGTACGCCTAAGACGAAGCCTGAAATTTATACGATGGGTCACCGCAATCCATGGAGACCTAGTATCGATTCTAAAACGGGTTACTTGTATTGGGGCGAGGTAGGTCCGGACGCGTCGGTAGATTCAGAGAAAGGTCCTCGTGGTTATGATGAATATAATCAGGCCAAAGGCCCTGGTTATTACGGTTGGCCTTATTTCATTGGAAATAACCAAGCCTACAATGATGTAAATTTTGAGACGATGGCTATTGGACCTAAATTCAATCCAGCGGCACCTATTAATGAATCTCCTAACAATACCGGTTTACGTGAATTGCCTCCAGCAACCAAGGCGATGATTTGGTATCCCTATGGAACTTCAGAGGAGTTTCCTCTAGTAGGTTCATCTGGTCGTTCAGCGACAGGTGGTCCAGTCTTTAGAAAGGCAGATTTTGCGGGTGCGAAACGTGCATTTCCATCGTATTACGAAGGAAAATGGTTGATCGTGGAGTTTATGCGTGGCTGGATTATGGCAGTTACCATGGATGAAAAAGGAGATTACAAGTCGATGGAGCGCTTTATGCCATCTACGACTTTTGGTTCTGCGATCGATATAGACTTCAGTCCTGAAGGAGATTTATATGTATTAGAATATGGTTCTGCTTGGTTCCGCGGAAATGAGAATGCTCGTTTAGTGAAGATTGAATACCAAGGCGGAAACCGCAAGCCTTATGTAGAGGCATCTTCTGCTAAGAAGGCGGGTGCTGCACCTTTTACAACGAATTTATCTGCGGATGGAACAAAAGATTTCGATGGAGATAAATTAACCTACACATGGACGGTGAAGAAGGCTGGTAAATTCGTGAAGAATTTAGCGGGTGCTAATCCGACTTTGCAATTAAAAGAGGCAGGTAAATACCAAGTGACTTTAAAAGCGGCTGATCCGAAGGGATTGTCGAACACGGCTTCTTTGGAAATCTTAGTGGGTAATGAAGCGCCTGTAGTCGATATCGCGGTAGAAGGAAATAAATCATTCTATTTTGAGGGACAGCCTTTGAAATACGAAGTGAAAGTAGAAGATAAAGAAGATGGATCTCTAGGAAAAGGTATTGCAACGGATGCTGTCGCTGCGACCGTGGATTATGTAGCCTCAGGCTATGATCCTATTGAGATGGCGCAATCGCACCGGAAGGCAGATAGCGATTTATTTGCTTCGGCTGGACTTCGTTTGATCAATGCGAGTGATTGTAAGTCATGTCACCAAATGTCTGTACGTTCAGTAGGTCCTTCGTATAAAGAAGTGGCTGAGAAGTACAAAGGACAAGATATGGTGGAGAAATTATCAGAAAAGGTGATTGTGGGTGGCATGGGAGTTTGGGGAGAGCACGCGATGTCTGCGCACCCGAATATTTCCAAAGCGGATGCGAAATCCATGGTCAATTATATCTTGAGTTTAGGGGATGCCAAAGCAAGTAATGCGATTGGCGTGGCAGGAACATTAGGTTTGAAAAAGCCAGCGGATCAATCATCTTCGAAAGGGGTGTTCGTGGTTCGTGCGACTTACTTAGATAAAGGAAATAAGAAAATGGCACCGGTTCAATCTGAGAAATGGTTGTTCTTACGTCACCCAGCCTTGAATGTAGAGAAAGCGGATGTTTCGAAAGGCATCTTGCAATTAATCACACCAGGTCGTTCAACGAATATGGTGGGTCAAAACCCGTACTTAGGCTACAAAGACTTAGATTTAACAGGTATTTCAACGATCGAAATTGCTGCTTCAGCACAAGCGCGATCGAATGCATCGGGTGGTGTGATTGAAATCCGTTTGGATTCACCCACCGGAACGGTAATTGGTAAAACGGCTCCGATCGAAGTTGCGCAAGGCGGAATGGGTGGACCTCCTCCAGCAGCGGCAACGTCAGGAAAAGGGGCACCACTAGGAACAGGAGTAGCTGCCCCAGCTTCTGCACCTGCAGCTCCGGCAGCTCCAGCGGCACCTGCGGGTCAAAGAAGAATGGCTGGTCCAGCTGCCCAAAAAGTAGCCATCCAAGCCACTTCTGGTTCACATGACCTATATTTTGTGGCAATTAACCCGAAAGCAACCGAACAACAAATCGTCGTGCAGATCTCGGGTATTGAAATGAAAAAATAGTCTTGAGATTATAGTAATTCTGGGGTCCTCTCTGCTTTAATAGAGAGGACCCCTTTTTTATGCGCTATACCTTATTTTTGTTGTTGATTTCTGGTTCCTTATTTGGCCAAAAAAACATCACTACGGCTTCCGATGCCACGGCGCCACTACACGCATTACAGCCGGATTATCCTACGCCATATGGCGCACCCACAGTAGGAAATATCCAAAAAACCATCGACCGAGTCTTCACTTATTTAGAAACGGCGACTCCCACGCATTATGTGGATAAAACCACTGGAGCGGAAGTAAATATCTACCATGCAAATGCTGTATTTAGCAAGGGTGATTTTCGGCCGATTTCATACGAATGGGGCGTGACCTATTCGGGAATGCTTGCTTTGAGCGAGGTTACCGGGGATGTAAAATACAAGAACTATGTTTTTAATCGACTGAATCTGATCAATTCGGGCGTTCCTGTAGCGATTAAGATTCCCGCGGATCAATCGCATGTTTTACGAGGATTAGTGCACCCACGTGCTTTAGACGACATCGGAGCGATGGGGATGGCGGTGATTAAGGCCAAAAAAGCTGGCTTTACGACCGATATGTCTTACATCACAAAGCGTGCCTCCGACTTTATCTTAAAAGAAGAGCATCGTTTACCGGATCGTACCTTGGTGAGAATTCGTCCGTTGCAAAACACGATGTGGCTAGATGATGTGTACATGTCTATTCCTGCCTTGTTGCAGTTAGGGGAATACGAGGAGGCCGTTTTTCAGTTTAAAGCATACCAAAAGCGTATGTTCAATACAACTCAGAATATTTACATGCACGGCTATTTAGTGGATGCAACGGAGCATCCGGAATTCCACTGGGGTCGTGCGAACGGCTGGGCCTTATTGACAAATTGCGAATTATTGGAATATTTACCAGCTAATCATCCGGCTCGTCCCGAGATTTTGGCTCAATTGAAGAACCATTTAAAAGGGCTGATGGCCTTGCAGGATGGGACGGGGTTTTGGCATCAATTATTAGATAAAAATGATTCCTATTTAGAGACATCTTGTACGGCAATTTATACTTATGTTCTTGCCAAAGGAATCAACAAAGGCTGGCTCGACCCTAAAACCTATGGTCCTGCAGCGATATTAGGTTGGAATGCAGTGAATACGAAAGTGAATGAAAAAGGCCAGGTGGAAGGGACTTGCGTAGGAACAGGTTTAGCCTGGGACCCAGCGTTCTATTACCATCGTCCTATTTCACCCTTCGCAGCCCATGGTTATGGCCCCGTTTTATTAGCCGGAGCAGCCATGATGGATTTAGTGAAACATCACACTTACCAAATCAATGATTCTGCCGTACATTTGAAATAATTATGAAAAACACGTTTGATTTAACAGGAAAGTTAGCGCTAGTCACGGGTTGTAAGCGAGGAATCGGAATGGCGATGGCGCTCGGTTTAGCGGAGGCAGGTGCGGATATCATTGGGGTTTCGGCTAATTTAGAATTGGCGGGTTCTCAGGTTTCCAAAGCGGTGGAGGCTTTAGGTCGTCAATTCAAAGCTTACCAAGCAGACTTCTCAAATCGCGATTCGCTCTATTCTTTTATCAAACAGTTGAAAGCTGACTATCCCCGTATCGATATTTTAGTAAACAACGCAGGAACGATTTTGCGGAATCCGGCAGCGGAACATTCAGATGAGTTTTGGGATGAGGTTTTGGAAGTGAATCTGTCATCTCAGTTTATTTTGAGCCGCGAAATCGGTTCTCGGATGATTGCTGAAGGCAGTGGAAAAATTATTTTTACGGCTTCTCTATTAAGCTTTCAAGGTGGTATTAATGTGCCGAGCTATGCAGCTAGTAAAGGCGGTATTGCCCGTTTAACAATGGCCTTAGCGAATGAGTGGGCTGGGAAAGGAGTAAATGTGAATGCGATTGCTCCAGGGTATATTTCCACCGATAATACGACGGCATTGCGCGAAGATAAAGAGCGCAGCGCTTCTATTTTAGGACGAATTCCGGCGGGAAGATGGGGAGAACCAGAGGACTTTAAGGGTCCGGTGGTGTTCTTAGCCTCCGACGCCTCTAATTATGTACACGGAACCATTTTGACCGTCGATGGCGGCTGGATGGGGCGGTAGGAGAGCAGAGATAGTAGATTATAGATAATTGAGTAGAGAGAGGAGATAAAAATCTAAAATCTATGCTCTCTACTCTATACTCTATTATCTCTACTCTCTACTCTGCAAACTCCTATCTCTACTCTCTACTCTATAATCTCTAAACTAAATACTATGAAAAAACTTACCCTCATCCTCACCCTAATCTCCACCTCCCTTTTCGCACAGAAAATAGACGTGGACAAACAAATCGCATTAGCTGGCCAGCAGTATCAACTCATGCTTGCTGCTCGACCGGATACAAGCACAACGATTCACTCTGCAAAACAAGATGGTACGTATAGCAATAAGCCATCTAGCTGGTGGTGTTCAGGATTTTTCCCGGGCGGACTTTGGTTCTTATTTGAAAAAACAAAAGACCCGAATTGGGAGTCAGCAGCTCGTTTATGGACAGCAGCCGTAAAGAAAGAGCAGTTTAATACAGGAACACACGATCTTGGCTTTATGATGTATGATTCTTTCGGGAATGGCTTGCGATTAACGAAGGATCCGGAATACAAGAAGGTGTTGATTCAATCAGCAAAGTCTTTAGCGACGCGTTTTGATCCTAAGATTGGTTTGATTAAGTCTTGGAATGGTTTTAAAGGAGGTTATAAATATCCGGTGATCATCGATAATATGATGAACTTGGAATTGTTGTTCTGGGCCTCTCGCGAGACAGGGGATCCACGTTTTAAGGAGATTGCGATCATTCACGCAGATAATACGATGAAGCACCACTTCAGACCGGATTACTCGAGCTATCATGTGATTTGCTATGATGTGGACGGAATGGTTTTGGCCAAAAAACAACACCAGGGCTACCAAGACGAGTCTACCTGGACACGTGGACACGCCTGGGCAATGTACGGCTACGTGGAAATGTACCGCAATACGAAGGATAAAAAATACCTCGACTTTGCCCAAAAAATCTCTGATTTCTACTTGAATCACCCGAATATGCCAGCTGACAAAATTCCATATTGGGATTTCTATGCGCCTAACATTCCTACGGAAGAGCGCGATGCTTCTGCGGGTGCGATTGCGGCTTCTGCCTTGCTAGAATTGAGTACCTATTCAGGAGAAAAAGGCAAGCGCTATTATACAGATGCGGTGAAGATGTTGGAATCGCTTTCGTCGCCGGCGTACCGTGCGGCTTTGGGAGAAAATAATCATTTCTTGATCAAGCATTGTGTGGGAGCCAAATCGCTGAATTCGGAGATTGATGTGCCTTTAATTTATGCAGATTACTATTATTTAGAAGGCTTGTTGCGCTACCAAAAAATGGCTAAAAAATAGACGGCTTTTCGGGCTGAATTTCGTACCTTTGAGGCTTCATTTTTTATCAAGCCCCATGTCAGTTAAGAAAATTCAATCAGCCTTAATTTCGGTTTATTACAAGGACGGTTTAGCGCCCATCATTCAAGAACTTCACAAAAACGGAGTGACACTTTATTCTACGGGAGGGACGCAGTCTTTCATCGAAGAATTAGGTATTCCCGTGATTGCAGTAGAAGATTTAACGGGTTATCCGTCGATCTTTGGTGGTCGTGTGAAGACCTTACACCCGAAGGTTTTTGGTGGAATCTTGCACCGTCGTGATTTAGCGTCTGATGTGGAGGTGGCCAAACAATACGACATTCCTGCCTTAGATTTAGTGATGGTGGATTTGTATCCATTCGAAGAGACAGTAGCATCTGGAGCTTCTGATGCCGATATTATTGAGAAAATAGACATTGGTGGTATTTCTTTAATCCGCGGTGGAGCGAAGAATTTTAACGATGTATTAATCGTTTCGTCTCGTGATCAATATGCGGAGGTTGCGGCGATTTTTGCAGCACATGGCTCTACTTCGACTACGTTAGAAGAACGTAGAAGTTTTGCTGGAAAGGCTTTCCAGGTTTCCTCTCATTACGATGGAGCGATTCAACGTTATTTCGCTGGCCAAACAGCTGATTTAGCCAACTATACGACCTTGCCAGTGCACGGTTTACGTTACGGCGAAAACCCGCACCAACAAGGTAAATTCTACGGAGATTTAGCGGCGTTATTTGATAAATTACACGGTAAGGAATTGTCTTACAATAACTTAGTGGACGTTGATGCTTGTCTGTCTTTATTAGATGAATTTAATGAGACGGCTTTCGTGATCATTAAACATATGAATGCGTGTGGCGTGGCGACTGGAACAACGGTGAAAGAGGCCTATGATAAGGCACTTTCTTGTGATCCTATTTCGGCCTTTGGTGGCGTTTTAGCGACAAACAACACAGTGGATAAAGCAGCAGCAGAATCCATTAATCCTCTGTTTTGTGAGATTCTCATTGCGCCAGACTTTACTCAGGAGGCTTTGGAAATATTAAAGACAAAGAAAAACCGCATTTTATTGAAGCGTAACCAAGTTGCTTTCCCTAAAGTAATGTTCAAGACCCTGTTAAACGGTGTTTTAGAGCAAGATAAGGACTTAGTAATGGAAGGCGTGGAAGATTTCAAGACAGTAACGAAGCGCATTCCTACAGACGAGCAAAAACGTGCTTTAGCGTTTGCATTAAAGATCTGTAAGCATACGAAGTCGAATACAATCATTTTAGCGAATGATGGCCAGCTATTGGCTTCAGGAGTGGGTCAAACATCTAGAGTAGATGCGTTAAAACAGGCGATCGACAAAGCGAGGGAATTTGGATTTGATTTAAACGGAGCGGTAATGGCTTCGGATGCCTTCTTCCCATTCCCAGATTGTGTGGAAATTGCTGGAAATGCGGGTATTGTGGCAGTTACACAGCCTGGAGGATCCATAAAAGATCAAGATTCGATTGATTATTGTGATGCAAATAATTTAGCCATGGTGATGACAGGAATTCGTCACTTCAAACACTAGGATTTTTCGGTTAAAAATTATATTTTTAGGATTAAATTCAACAACATATGCGAAGGCCTTAATGCCT
>CAILUB010000248.1 GCA_903837305.1 uncultured Cytophagaceae bacterium | reverse complement strand
ATGCAACCACGTGTCAGAAGTAATCGCATCAAGACCCCGATTTTAGAGACCATTTAGACATTTTACAGCTCCGGTAACAGACAATAAAGAGTTTGTGTTTGGGGTGCAATCTGTACTAGAAACCCTTCGTTCTGGAAAGGAAATTGATCGTTTATTAGTTCAAAGAGAGCTTGGAAACACGGAAATCCTTGATTTAGCTAAAGAAAAAGGCATTCAAGTGCAGAAGGTGCCTTTGGAGAAATTGAACCGCATTACACGGAAAAATCACCAAGGAGCCATCGCTTTCGTATCTGCTATTCACTATGCAAAATTAGAGAATGTCATTGCAGACACCTTTGAGAAAGGCGAAATACCCTTTATTTTGATTTTGGACCGCGTTACAGATGTGAGAAACTTCGGTGCTATTGCACGTACGGCAGAATGTGCGGGTGTTCACGCGATCGTTTTACCTTCTCGTGGAGCCGCTCAAATCAACGCAGATGCAATGAAAACATCCTCTGGTGCCTTGAACTTCATTCCTGTTTGTAGAGAAGATAGCTTGATTCAAACAATTGACTTCTTGCAAAACTCAGGATTACGCGTGGTAGCTTGTACAGAAAAGGCGAAAAGCACAATCTACGAAATAGACTACAAAGACCCGATCGCCATCATCATGGGATCAGAAGAAGACGGAATCACAGACGAAATCATCCGTAAATCAGATGAAATTGCTAAAATCCCTCAAGCAGGTCAAGTAGGATCCTTAAACGTATCGGTTGCCGCGGGTGTCATCATTTTTGAGACCGTTCGTCAACGTTCTATTTAATTTTTTCGAAGAATCTGGAAAGCTGACGCTTGTGCTGTCGGCAAAATAGTCACGTCCGCAATGTTGACGTGCGCAGGCGCTAAGACGATATAGCGAATCAATTCCGCCACATCTTCTGCGACTAAAGGTTCGTATCCGGCATAAACTGCCTCTGCTTTTACTTGATCGCCTTTGAAACGAACTTCAGAAAACTCGGTAGAAACCGCTCCTGGAGCCACATTCGAAACTTTAATCCCAAACGGATTTAAATCCTGGCGCATTCCTGCAGATAAGGCCTCTACTGCCGCTTTGGACGCACAATACACATTACCATTCGGATAAGTTTGCTTACCTGCAATGGAAGACAGATTAATAATGTGGCCTGATTTCCGATCCACCATACCTTTAATTACTTCTTTAGATACATACAATAAGCCTGTCACATTCGAGGCCATCATCGCATCCCAATCAGCTACATCTCCATCTTGAATAGCGGACATACCATGTGCATTACCCGCATTATTTACCAAGACATCTATATTTTTCCACTCAACCGGAAGTGATTCAAACGCCTGGATAACGGAAGTTTGATTACTCACATCAAACGTTAAAAGGATGGATTTAACAGATAAACTGGCCTGCAACTCCTCTAAACGTTCCTTTCTTCTACCACAAAGGATTAATTGAAAACCCTCGTTTGCTAAGGATTGAGCTGTGGCGCGACCGATTCCGGAACTCGCACCTGTGATGCAGGCGATTTTTTTCATAGGAATAAATTTTATGCGAAGGTAAGCGCAAAGAGGTGTTCTAAAAAATTTGAGCGTAATTTGTATCCAAATTCAATACCCTATGAACTTTTTAATCGTTGGATTGGGCAACATAGGCCCGCAATATTTATTTACACGCCACAATATTGGTTTTATGGCGGTGGATTTTTTGGCAAAACAAAAAGACATCAGCTTCAAAACCGATCGTCTAGCCTCAATCGCCTCCTATAAAGAGAAAGGCCATACTATTTATTTAATTAAACCAACCACTTTCATGAACCTTAGTGGGAAAGCGGTTAACTATTGGCTATCCTATTATAAGATAGAGAAAGAGAACATGCTAGTGCTAGTCGATGACCTAGCCATTCCATTTGACACTTTACGTTTAAAACCGAAAGGTTCTTCGGGAGGACATAATGGCCTTAAAAGCATCGAAGAAGTTCTAGGTGGCACAGAATATCCGCGTTTGCGCATGGGAATCGGCAGTGATTTTGCCAAAGGAAGGCAGGCCGATTATGTCTTAAGTAACTTTTCTAACACTGAAATAGAGACAATCCCCTTCATCTTAGACAAAACCGCGGAGATAATTGAATCATTCTGCGCTGAAGGATTAACGAAAACAATGAACAAATACAACCAATAATTGTATTATTTAAAGAATATTTGAATTTTTCCGCAAATATTCTTTAAGAATTATTCAAATGATTTAAAATAATTTACCAAATATAATTCTGTTAAATACATATAATTATATATTTAATTCTGATT
>CAILUB010000247.1 GCA_903837305.1 uncultured Cytophagaceae bacterium | reverse complement strand
TGCACCATTTTACCCCCTTTGATAACACCTGGAGAATTTCCAGTTACTTTAATAGGTACAGCAATCTTGATTGGCTTACCTTTTTGGATTTCTAAGAAGTCTACGTGGTAGATCATCTCATTTACTGGGTGGAACTGTGCATCCTGTAAGATTGCACGGTATTTCGTACCCTCAATGTTTAATTCAACTTCGTACACATCCGCAGAATATAATAATTCACGGAAAAGGATCATTGGAACAGCAAAGTGAACTTGCTCAGTACCACCGTATAAAACACATGGTGCCATCGCTTCGTTACGTAAATCATTTGCGCTCTTCGTACCGAGATTCGCTCTTTTAAACCCTACAATCTCTAATTTTTTCATCTTGTTTTTGTTAGTGCTCCTAGTCTTTCGCACATTGGCTATCCCCTAGAAACGGTTGGAATTAATATTTAATAAATAATGAACTGATAGATTCGTGATCACGGATACGACCAATCGCTTTGGCAAAAAGCTCAGCGACCGAAAGTACCTTAATTTTGTCACACGTTTGTTTTTGAGGAATCGTATCCGTCACTAATAACTCTGTCAAAACAGAATTAGAAATGTTCTCATACGCCTTACCTGATAAAACGGGGTGGGTGACAACCGCCCTTACTGAATTTGCTCCTTTGTCCATAATTAATTGAGCCGCCTTGCACAAAGTGCCACCGGTATCAATTAAGTCATCGACTAAGACTACGTCTGCGCCTTTAACGTCTCCAATTAATTGCATCGAAGCAATTTCATTAGCGCGTTTACGGTGCTTATCGCAGATAACCATCTCCGCATTGAAGAATTTGGCCATATTACGTGTACGGACAACACCTCCCACATCGGGTGATGCGAAGAGGATGTTCTCTAAGTTTAATGATTTTAAATACGGAACGAAGATCGCATTTCCTTCCAAGTGATCCACAGGGAAGTCCATGAAACCTTGAATTTGACCAGCGTGCAAGTCAATCGTCATTAAACGATCAGCCCCGGCTGCAGTCAATAAATTGCCAATTAATTTCGCTCCAATACCTACACGCGGGCGATCTTTCCGATCTTGACGTGAATAACCGAAATACGGGATGACAGCTGTTACATAGTGAGCTGATGCGCGTCTAGCTGCATCGATCATTAATAACAACTCCATCAAATTATCTGCCGTAGGGAAAGTAGACTGAATAATAAAAACATCGCAACCACGCACAGATTCGTCAAAACTAGGTGACATTTCACCGTCAGAGAACTTTAAAGTGGTTACAGCGCCCAAATCTTTTCCATAATACTTAGCAATATCTTTTGCTAAATAATTGGATGCAGAACCTGAAAATATTTTAACTGCGTTAATCGCTGCCATGAGATTGTTAGGGCTTATTTTTTATAATAAGGGGCAAAATTAAGCAATTTTGCCCCTATTTCAAATTATTTTACTGAAGCACGGATGATGTTTAAGGCACCACCTGCTTTGAACCATTCGATTTGTTGCTCATTATATGTGTGGTTCACAGCAAAACTTTCTGTGCTACCATCCGCATGAACAAGCTCGATCGTCAATGATTTTTCAGGAGCAAAGCTTCCTAAACCAACGATGTTGATGGCATCATCCTCTTGGATTTTATCGTAATCAGCTTCGTTTGCGAAAGTCAAGGCTAACATACCTTGCTTCTTTAAGTTGGTTTCGTGGATACGAGCAAATGACTTCACTAATACGGCACGAACACCTAAGTGACGTGGCTCCATTGCTGCGTGCTCACGAGATGAACCTTCACCGTAGTTGGTATCTCCTACTACAATAGTTCCTACACCAGCCGCTTTATAGGCGCGCTGTGTAGCTGGAACTGGACCATATTCACCTGTCAATGCATTCTTAACGTTGTCCGTCTTCTCATTGAAGAAGTTCACCGCTCCGATTAACATGTTATTTGAGATATTATCTAAGTGACCACGGTATTTCAACCAAGGACCTGCCATGGAGATGTGGTCTGTAGTACATTTACCTTTGGCCTTAATTAATAATTTCAATCCTTTCAAATCAGATCCTTCCCATGCTGCGAATGGATCTAATAATTGTAAACGATCAGACGTAGCTGAAACCTTTACTTGAACACCTGAACCATCCGCTGCAGGAGCTTGGTAGCCTGCATCTTCAGCAGCGAAACCCAATTTAGGTAATTCGTCTCCCGTAGGTGCGTCTAATTTTACTTGTTCTCCTTTTTCGTTCGTTAACGTATCTGTTAACGGATTGAAGGTTAGATCACCCGCAATCGCTAAAGCCGTTACCATTTCAGGAGAAGCTACGAAAGCAAACGTGTTAGGGTTACCATCTGCACGTTTTGCAAAGTTTCTGTTGAACGAGTGAATAATGGTGTTCTTCTCCCCTTTTTCAGCTCCTGGACGAGCCCATTGGCCGATACATGGTCCACAAGCATTAGAGAATACCGTCGCACCAATTGAATCAAAGGTAGAAATGAATCCGTCACGCTCGATGGTGTAACGAACTAATTCAGAACCCGGGGTAATCGTGAATTGAGCTTTCGTCTTTAAACCTTTAGCCGCCACTTGCTTCGCTAAAGAAGCTGCACGTGCGATATCTTCATAAGAAGAGTTGGTACAAGAACCGATCAAACCTACTTCAATTTTTGTAGGCCAGCCATTTTTCTCTGCCATTTCTTTCATTTTAGAGATAGGCGTCGCTAAATCTGGTGTAAAAGGTCCGTTCAAATAAGGCTCTAATGTATTTAAATCGATTTCGATTACTTGATCGAAGTATTTTTCTGGGTTAGCGTATACTTCAGGATCAGCGGTTAAGTGTTCCTTAACACCATTCGCTAAAGCAGCGACATCTGCACGACCTGTAGACTCTAAATAACGAGCCATTGAAGCATCGTAACCGAAAGTCGACGTGGTAGCACCGATTTCAGCTCCCATATTACAGATAGTTCCTTTACCTGTACATGACATAGAAGTTGCACCTTCGCCAAAATATTCAACGACTGCACCAGTACCCCCTTTTACCGTTAGGATACCTGCCACTTTTAAGATAACGTCTTTAGGAGACGTCCAACCGTTTAATTTACCAGTTAACTTAACACCAATTAGTTTAGGGAACTTTAATTCCCAAGCTAAACCAGCCATGACATCACAAGCATCTGCTCCACCTACACCGATAGCGATCATCCCTAAACCACCTGCATTAACTGTGTGTGAGTCAGTTCCAATCATCATACCACCTGGGAAAGCATAATTTTCTAACACTACTTGGTGAATGATACCAGCGCCCGGTTTCCAGAAACCGATACCATATTTGTCAGAAACTGACGATAAGAAGTCATAAACCTCTTTATTTTTATCCACTGCTACTTTTAAATCCGTAGTCGAGGCCACTTTTGCTTCAATTAAGTGATCACAATGCACGGTAGAAGGAACGGCAACTTGTGGACGACCTGCTTGCATGAATTGTAACAGGGCCATTTGAGCAGTTGCATCTTGCATCGCCACACGGTCTGGTGCAAAATCTACATAAGAAGCTCCTCTAGCATAGGCAGCAGTAGCTGTTCCTTCCCATAAATGGCTATAAAGTATTTTTTCAGTTAACGTAAGCGGTTTACCTGTTAACGCACGAGCTGCAGCAATGCGAGCCGGCATGCGATCGTAAACAGCTTTAATCATTTCAATGTCAAAGGCCATGGTAATAATGTTAGGTAAAAAATGTTCACAAAATTAATAGATTAGCTTCAATTTTGCCACTATTTTAGGAGAACATTTCCTTTGTTAAGGTTTTATTAGGAACTTTGTTTCATTGCTTGATTTAACCT
>CAILUB010000246.1 GCA_903837305.1 uncultured Cytophagaceae bacterium | reverse complement strand
AAGGTCAATTTCTTGAATACCCACTCGATGAGATTCGTCAACGATTAAGTAATTACTTGGGTCCATTTTGGGCGCAAACGAGAAATCAAAGGTTGTAATCCATGGGGTACCTATGCCATCTGTAACCAGTCTTTGGCCTTTTTGATGGGTTGAGATCCATTCAGAATAGCTTCCAGCGACTGGTTTATAGGGGTGGCGCCACAAGGCAGGGTGTGCCTGGGGAGCTAGGTTTAAGGTTAATCCTTTTTGTTGTGTGAATTGGACGGCGATTTGGGCGGCAGCTAGACCAGAGGAACACAGGACAGCTGATTCCACCCCGAAATGGGAAGCTAAAGCCTGTTCAAAATCCTCCCAAATGGAGAATTGTAAATTGTTGCGACGGGAGCTGCCGAAGTTTTGGGAATACTGTTCAATTCCTTGTTTTAGTGCATTTTGAAAGGTAGGATGTGCACCAATATTCAAGTAATTCGTACCTCCGAGCCAAAGGTATTCAGATCCTTCAAACACTATTTTCCGACCTGGAATATGATTTTCTGTTAACGAATAGCTCATAGCAAAGTGGCACCGGTTCCGGGTAAATGAGAATAGGAAACCACCCCATACTCAATGGTAATTCCGCTTGAAATGGTATCCTCTACTAATAAACAACCGTCCATATCGACGTAATCTAACAAGGGAAGTAGCTGCGCAATGGCTGAGCAGCCAATGGTTGATTCGGTCATGCAGCCTACCATCACTTTTAGCCCGAGCGTTCTGGCTTTTTTGATCATACGTAGGGCAGGAGTCAAACCGCCGCACTTCATTAATTTAATATTAATTCCATGAAAATAGCCGGCGCATTTTTCCACGTCAGATTCTAAAATGCAGCTCTCATCCGCAATAATAGGTAATGTAGATTCTAGAAATACCCGTTTCATTCCTTCCCAGTTATCCGCTTTCAAGGGTTGCTCAATGAATTCTACTCCTAATTTTTCCAGTTCTGGGGCGAAATAAATGGTTTGTTCAGTAGACCAGGCGGTGTTCGCATCGACTCTGAATACCGCATTTGTTTCTCGGCGCAAGGCTTCTACGATTTCCAAATCATCCGGGGTGCCTAGTTTGATTTTATAAAGAGGGAAGGGGGTCTCCTGCATTTTGGCAACCATTTTCTCCACCGTATCCATGCCTATGGTATAATCCGTAATGGGATTGTTTGTAATATCTAAATCCCAAATTTCGTAAAGTGGCTTATTATGCGTCTTTCCCCACAGGTCCCAATAGGCGACATCCAGCGCACAAAGGGCGAATGGATGTTCATCTAAGAGTGTTTTAGACATCATCGCCCAAAAATCACTCGGATGTGGTAGGATATCATGTGGTAACAAATCAATTATGGACTCAATCTGTGCCTTCATCCTTTCCATCGTAACCCCATAGTAAGGGGTCTCAGTCGCCTCTCCAAACCCACTTTTACCACGCCATCTCAATTCTACAATTAAGGTGGGCTGCACATCTCTCGATTCGTGTGCAATCGTGAAGGTGTGTTTTAAGGGTAGATTGAAAGTATGAAGTTTCAGTTCCATACGCGTTTATTTGAGTGGAATATAGGGTAATTTTTTCAACTTATCACCCGCTTTTTGCCAAACTAATCCATCTGCACGAGACCAATTAATCAAGTCCCCTGATCCATTATGCGCTAATACTTCTCCATTCTCTACCGGGATCCATTGATCTAATTCCGCAGAGGGTTTAGGTAAGAATTTGATTTCTTTCACGTTGTATTCAGCCCAATCGCCTGATACCCACGGTAAGAAATAGACCCAGAAACAAGTCAGCGTTGAGATCGGATTTCCAGGGAAGGCAAATACGACTTTTCCATCGGAACGTGTAGCGACAAGCATCGGCTTGCCTGGTTTTTGGCTGATTTTGTGAAATACGGTTTCGAATCCAGCTTCCGCTAATACGCTCGGAATTAAATCCTTTTTTCCCGCTGAAACGCCGCCTGATAATAAAATAATATCATTTGATTCCAACACCTTATCGATATTGGCTTTGATTTTTTCCGCTGAATCAGGTAGGTGACTCGAGTTTGCTTTGAAACCTTTGGACAATAATACCGACTTCAACATCATCACATTGGAACTGCGAATCTGGTGATCTTTCGGTGTCTCATGCAAACCTACGATCTCATCGCCTGTAGAGAAAATGTGAACGTGTGGCTTCGATTCTACTTCGATATGGGCTTTTCCTACGGTGGCTGCAATCGCGATTTCGACTGGTCCAATCTTCGTTCTTTTCTTCACTAAAACAGAACCTGCTGGTGCATCAGCCCCTTGCAGGTGAATGAATTGCCCTTTTTCTAAAGGCGTTTTACCTATATAGGTAGCTATTTTCTTCTCAATACTCAGATCTTCTATCTTGATAATCGCCTCTGTGCCACGAGGAGCGGTGGCCCCAGTCATGATTTCTAAAGCACCATCCGTCTTTTTAATCGCTTTCACCGGTTCTCCTGCAAATAAAATACCTTCGATTTTCCAGGTAGGCGCACTAATATCTTTTACAGCAATTCCATCCATCATCACCCGGTCAAAAGGAGGAAAGTCGCGATCTGCCACAATTTTCTCGGCAATATTCATCCCTAAGGTCTTCGCTAATGGCAGTTTCTCCGTACGAAATGGAATGGTGATGTTTTTAAGGAGTTCAATGGCTTCTACAGGGCTGATCATGTTTGTTGTTTTACGTAATTGTTAAATTTCGCTATTTTTTGCTAATTCTCCCGTATTTTTGTCTTCTAAATTTCAAATCAGCTATGTCCATTGACTTTTCTCACCTGCAATCAGATGGCACCCCAGGAATGGTGGATGTTAGTGCTAAAAACGAAACGGTTCGGGAAGCGAAAGCGCAGTCCATCGTATTTTTAGGGGCAGAAATTGTGGGGCATTTTGAAGCGGCAGGTTGGCAAAACAAGAAAGGGAGCATACTTCAAACCGCGGTCATTGCAGGGACCATGGCAGCTAAAAAGACATCAGATTTGATTCCTTTGTGTCATCCCTTGGGTTTAGATTCCTGCAAGTTTGAAACAGAAGTTTTAAAAGATCAAATTGTCATTACGTGTATCTGTCGTTTGGAGGCCAAAACAGGAGTGGAAATGGAAGCCTTGGTAGGTGCTTCTGTGGCAGCCTTAACGGTATACGATATGTGCAAGTCGGTTTCCAAAGGTATCGTTATCAAAGAAACTAAATTGATCTCTAAATCCGGCGGTAAGTCCGATTTCAAAGCCTAATATGTCTTCTCATCATATCATCCGTGACAAACAAGAACCCGCGCTGATCATCGCGAATGGGGAGGCTTGTTCGTTGGATTTGGTGGAACAATTATTAGAATGGTCACCGACGGTGGTGGTGCTAGATGGGGCGTTGGAGAGAGTCATTTCGCTAGGCATCAAAGTAGACGTCTGGTTAGGCGACTTCGATCACGCTCAGGCAGCTGATTACAGTGATTATCCCTTGAAAAAGGTGCATACGCCGGATCAAAATTTGACAGACTTAGAAAAGGCCTTTGAATATTTACTAGAGGAGGGTTATCCGGCTGTCAATGTCGTTTGGGCGTCAGGAAAGCGCATGGATCACACGCTGAATAATTTTCATTCGCTAGTGCGCTATGGCCGGAAATTGAAGATTGTGTTCTTTGACGATTATTCAACGTCTTATCTATTGCCTCCCTCCTTTGAAAAGTGGTATCCAGCAGGAACTCCGCTGTCACTTATGCCCTATGGCGAAGCATTTCAAGTAAAATCATCCGGTTTAGTCTATGATTTAAATCACCCTGAGTTGCGCCTGGGAACTCAGACCAGTTCTAGCAATGAGGCGCGCGAAGATGGGATCGTAAAAATTTCGTACGAAAGCGGGGCGCTTATTTTGATGGAGTGCCACGATTAATTTTGTCCTGTTCTGACGGCTTGTAAAAGACCGGTCTCGAAGGAACCTCTGGAAAGTAATTCTGATCCACCCAATTGCCCGGAAAATCGTGAGGGTATTTATAATCAGCTCCATAATTCAAATCCTTCATCATACGCGTAGGTGCATTGCGTAGATGCAATGGCACCGGTAAATCCCCCGTCTGTTCCACATAGGCCATGGCCTTGTTAATGGCGTTGTAGGCGGAATTGCTTTTGGGAGAAGTCGCTAAATAGATAACCGTCTGAGATAAAATAATCCGAGATTCCGGATTGCCGATCACTCGAATGGAATCAAAGCAAGATTGGGCTAATAAAAGCGCATTGGGATTAGCTAAACCTATATCTTCAGAGGCTAGAATTAACAAACGTCTTCCGATGAACTCTAAGGATTCGCCACCCGCTAACATCCGCGCTAACCAATACACTGCCGCATCTGGATCAGATCCACGGATCGATTTGATAAACGCCGAAATGATATCGTAATGTTGCTCTCCGTCCTTGTCGTATTGAGCTAGATTCTTTTGTAAACGTTCGGTAACTAAGGCATTCGTCACCTCGAGCTCGTTTCCTCCCTCTGTGGTAATTAATAATTCGAATAGATTCAAAAGCTTTCTGCCATCACCTCCAGAGAAATGAAATAAGGCATCTGTTTCGGTTAGGGTAATTTTTTTATCCTTGAAAAGCGAATCTGTGGCGATCGCTTTTTGAAGCATCGTATGCAGGTGCTCATTCGAAAGTGATTCCAGCACATACACCTGACAACGCGATAAAAGGGCTGAAATAACTTCGAAAGAAGGGTTTTCTGTGGTCGCACCCACTAAGGTGACAATTCCTTTTTCGACTGCATTTAAAAGAGAGTCCTGCTGGGATTTCGAAAAACGGTGAATCTCATCGATGAATAGAATGGGTGATTGCGCCTCGAACATTCGGTTTTTCTTCGCTAATTCCAAGGTCTCCCGCACTTCTTTCACCCCAGATTGCACGGCAGAAAGCGAGTACATCGTTCGCTTAAGTGCACCAGATAATAAGGTTGCCAGCGTCGTTTTTCCCACACCAGGCGGCCCCCAAAGTATACATGAAGGCAAATGCCCCGCCTCGATCGCTTTTCGTAGCGGTGCGTTAGTACCCACAACCTTTTCTTGGCCGATGTATTCATCCAGGGTGGTGGGGCGCATTCGTTCTGCGAGTGGCTGCATCATGATTCGAAGTTACGGGATTTTTGTAAATTAGAAATAGAATTTGTAGCTTGAAGTCCTAAATAAACCTATCAAATATGAATCATTCTAGACGTTCCTTTTTACGCAATTCGGCTATGGGAATTGGGGCTTTGGCCTTCGCTTCTCCAGCCTTGCAAGCTTTAGCAGCTGCGAAATACAAGAAATTAGTGGGAGTTCAATTATACTCCATTCGCGAGGATATGCGAAAAGATCCACAGGGCACCTTAACTGCTTTGGCAGAAATGGGCTATAAATATGTAGAGCACGCGAATTACATTGGCCGTAAATTTTATGGTTGGGAAGCGAAAGAATTTAAAAAACGCCTAGATGATTTGGGGATAAAAATGCCTTCAGGTCACACAGTAATGGGTAAACCGCATTGGGATGATGCGAAGAATGATTTTACCGACCTTTGGAAATATACGGTAGAAGATGCCGCTGTCATGGGTCAGGAATTAGTCATTAGCCCATCGATCGACATGGGGATTCGCAAGGATAAGAACTTATTATTAAAGTACATGGATATCTTTAATAAGTCTGGTGAATTATGCCAAAAATCAGGCATGCGTTTCGGCTACCACAATCACGATTTTGAATTCTCTGAGAAATTAGAGGGTGAATTATTATATGACATCATGTTGAATAATACCGATCCTACGCTGGTTGCACAACAATTAGATATAGGTAACATGATTAATGGGGGCGGGGTTCCTGCCGAGGTTATGAAGAAATTCCCAGGTCGTTTCGTATCTATGCACGTGAAAGATGAAGTACCTTCATCAGCTGGACATGAGAAATTCGAATCCACTGTTTTAGGAAAAGGCTCTGGCCAAATCGACGTTCAAGCCCTAGTTAAATTAGGAGACAAAGAAGGCGGAACGAAGCATTTTATTATCGAACAAGAATCATATCAAGGATTACAACCATTAGATTGCATGAAGCAAAACATTGCTATCATGAGAGGATGGGGATATAAATAAAAAAAATACTATGAAAAAAATTGTTTTAATCAGCTTACTAGCTGCTCCCTTTTTAGCGGATGCACAATCTAATTTGAAACCTGTTATCGCTCAAAAAGCAGATGCGATGAAAGACAAGGTTATTGCCTGGCGTCGTGATTTTCACGAACATCCAGAATTAGGAAATCAAGAAGTGCGTACAGCAGGAATCGTAGCCGCACATTTACGTTCCTTAGGGATTGAGGTGCAAGAAAAAGTAGCCTTAACGGGCGTAGTGGGAATTCTGAAAGGAGGAAAACCGGGTCCGGTCGTTGCCTTGCGTGCTGACATGGATGGATTGCCGGTAACTGAGCGTGTAGATATTCCCTTTAAATCTAAAGTTGTTGCAGATTTTAATGGTCAAAAAACAGGTGTAATGCACGCCTGCGGTCATGATTCACATGTGGCTATTTTGATGGGTGTCGCAGAGATTTTGGCCTCAGAAAGAGCGAATTTAGCGGGAACCGTTAAATTCATTTTCCAGCCAGCTGAAGAGGGTGTTTACAATGATAAAGGTGAGACCATTCTAGCGGGTGCTGAATTAATGGTAAAAGAGGGCGTGTTAGAAAACCCAAAAGTGGATGTGATATTTGGTTTACACATTGGCGCAGGAAATGACAATGGTGTAATAGAATACAAACCAGGTGCAACGATGGCGGCAGTGGACCAACTGGACATTAAGGTCAAAGGAAAACAAGCGCATGGTGCAAGTCCTTGGACTGGAATTGACCCGATTGTGATTTCATCTCAAATTGTGATGGGGCTACAAACGATCGTTTCACGTTCGGTTAATATTACTGAAGATCCCGCGATTGTTACGGTAGGGGCTATCCATAGTGGTATTCGACAAAACATCATTCCAGAGTCTTCTCACATGATCGGTACCATTCGGACTTTTGGTACAGCGCAACGTGAATTAGTGCACAAGCGTATCAAAGATATCGCAACAAATATTGCCGAAAGTGGTGGAGGAAAAGCAGATGTTACCATTGGAACAGGATATCCTATGACCTATAATGATCCGCAATTGGTTGAAAAAATGTTACCTACTTTGCAAGGTGTGAATGGTAAAGATCGAGTAAGAACAGTTCCAGCACACACCGGTGCAGAGGATTTTTCTTTCTTCCAACAAAAAGTTCCTGGGTTCTTCTTCTTTTTAGGGGCAAGACCAGATAATAAAAAAGCGAACGAAGTGGCAGGACACCACACACCAGACTTTCACTTAGATGAAGGTCAATTCCAAGTCGGTGTAAAAGCCCTTGGTAGTTTAGTTGTGGACTACATGGACATGGCGCAACCGAAGAAAAAGAAATAGATTTTAAGAGACGCGATTTTCGCGTCTCTTTTTT
>CAILUB010000245.1 GCA_903837305.1 uncultured Cytophagaceae bacterium | reverse complement strand
GCTGTATTAATCAATGTATTAATAATTTAGTAAATAAGTATAAATTCTGGCAATATTATCTCTTTAAACAACTAATTAAGCAATGATTTACTAATTATGCTAATCACAACTTGTTTAGTTAACCTCGCCTTCCAATCCTTTTACAAATCTATCTAAAGGTGCCCTATTGTTTACAGTTACCTTTAATCGGTATTGATCCCTTTTCTTATTATACTTTAAAAACGGAATAGTAAGTGGGTATTCCTCTTTTAAAAATACAAAAGCTCGTAAGCTTAAATGTAAGTCTATTTGATGTAATTGGTCGCTTTTACCAAAGCCAAACACATCAGTCTCGCTAATTCGGTGTTGATCTGCATATTGAAAAGATTTTTCCAGAAGTACAATATCGGTAATACGTTCTATATGAAAGTGTTTAATCGTTTCTGAGGCCACTTCGTAGGCTACTAAATGCTGATAGTTATCGGTAAAATGAATGGGTTCAACCAATCGATCTTCAATATTTTGGGAGTTGGCTGAGTAATACTTTTTAAGTAGGATCTGTTGTTTTGATTGGATAGCTTGATTAGCCTGTTCTACTAATTTGGATAAATGCGCTTTGAAAAGTTGTTGACCCTGGATTTTAATTTCCGAATTGACATATAATTTTTTTAGTAGCCCGTCTCTCAAGGGATGGCCATTGCCTAGCGTTGATATTAATTCTTTAAGCCAAACAGATTCTTCAGCGGTAAACATAAATCCATCCTCCATCTCATCAGCAAGAATACAGAAACGATTGAAATTATCTTTATCTAATTGAAATCCTAATTCCCGTAATAAATCAAAATAGCGATAAACACTTCTGCTATCAATTTCCAATGTTTTAGCAAGCGTTCGGATTGATTTGGATGGCTTTGATTTTAAAAGATTAATCAGTTGAAAAACGCGAAGAATTTTATGTTGGTTATACATAATTCTGATTTTCAGACAAATTAGGTCAATTGTCTTACAAGTTAAAACAATTGACCTTGACTGTCAAAATTTTATTCTAGCCTTGATAAATTTCTAATCACATATAAATTTTAACTGATCAAAAAATGAAAATTAAGCTATTTCTAACAATTAACTTTTGCCTTTATTATTTTGCTTGTTTCGCACAATATGAAGCTTCGAAACAAATGTTTAGTGTACCCAATTTAAAAGAGTCGCTAGTCAAACATAAAACAGTTGCTATTTTACCGTTTAAAGTCACTATTGGCTACAAAAGACTACCAAAAGGATTTAATGCTGAGGGTAATCGTTTAGAAGAGTCAAAAAATGGCATTATTATGCAACAAGGGATGTTTACTTATCTACTTAGGAAATCAGAAGAATATACTGTAAGCTTTCAAGATGTAGAAAGAACTAATGCTTTACTTAAAAGAGCTGGAGTTTTTGACAAGTTAGATGAAACATTACAGGATAGCCTAAGCAAAATTTTAGGGGTAGATGCTGTTATTAAATGTAACTATGCTTATGAAAAAACTGGTAGTGAGGCAGGAGCAATTGCTAAATCTCTAGTATTTGGAGTTGGGGGTAGCACCGCAAGTGGAGATCTAACTATGCAAATCTATAATGGAACTGATGGTAATCTTATGTGGCGTTTTTACAAGCAAATGAATGAAGGCGTATTTTCAAGTGGTAATGAAATGATGGAGAGAATGATGCGTAAAGTAGCCCGTAACTTTCCCTATTTAAAAGATTAATGGCTTTCGATGTAATTTAGGTTATCAAAAAATCATTATAATATTAGGTTTATCTACTATTGTCTGTAAGTATTGAGTGGAAATCAATTTTTGTAATCGATGGAAAATCTACGGATAGTGGATTTATAATCAACCTTTAACAATAAAATACCGCCACTTCCGCTCTTGATCCAAATCTTACAGGTAATATGCTAGTTCCAATTCCTTTTGAGACATACATTGGTGGGTTTAATTTATACCAACCCTTTATATAGTTGCCGCTGCCTTTGGGCAGGAATGGTATATAATTAAACAATCTAATCTGTCCGCCGTGGGTATGTCCGGAAAGGATGAAGCTTATATTATGCTTCTGACAGCGTTCCACGATTTGCTCACTATATTTCGGACAGTGGTTCAGCACAATGTTAAAATCACTTTTTATGAAGTTGTCTGTCGCCAGTTTATAACTAGCATAGCCCCCTATAAAGTCGTCAATGCCAATTACCGAAAGGGTTTTCTCTTTGAATTGGAATTGTTTGCTCTCGTTAACTAAGAGCTTACAGTTGTGTTTTTCATACACTTCTCTTAATCTCTTTAAATCGACTTCGCCCCAATATTCCCAATTACCTAGGATGGCCACTTTGCTAATTTCTTTATCTATTAGACTCAGAAATTCATCTAGTAGATGCAGATTTTCTGCTTCATCTATAGCATCGCCGGTAATGGCGATTAAGTCTGGCTTAACATGATTAATCTTTTTTGCCAATTGCTTCAAGGCCGAATTAATGGAGTGAAGATGTAAATCTGATAATTGGACAATTTTGATGTTATTAGTTTTTGATGTCGCCTCGCCTATGTAAAATTCATTCACCTCAACGAAATATTTTTCGATCCAAAGTGCATCGGTTAAAACCGCAGCACCGGTTAGCATTAAACCTGTATTAATGAAATGTCTTCTGGTAATGCGTATCAATTATGTGTTTTTACTAGGTTAGAGCGCTTGGATTTCTTAATCCAGTCTCTAACAATTAAGATTACACAAAAAGGTGCAATGATGAATTTAAGGCTCATCAAGTAAAAACCAAAATAGAAATTATAATTGGTGTGCCTCCAGAAAATGTGAATATTCGTGCCATTTTCTAAATATCTGAGAATTTCCTCGTAACCGATAATGCAGAAAAATAAAAAGTGGCCTAAAAGGATAAACGTAATTTTGCGAATGATTGACATATTGAAATGTATAATTATCAGCTTAAAAATTTAATATAAGTAGACTCTTAATTTTTAGATTACTTGTTCTTATTCAGATATTAAGGGGGTATCAAAGCGCAATTATTAAGCTTCTTTTCGGTCTTTTACTCTTATAAAATTTCGGCATTATACTATCTTAGTGGTTAATACCTATTTACAAAGCAATTTAATGAAATTTCTTAAAAATCTCTCTGTTTATTTAACCCTTTTGCCCATTTTGACTTCTACGGGTTTTAAGAGTTTGCTTCTAAAGAAGATTAGCTTTTTTATTGGTTCAACAATTTAGATCAGATGGAAGAAAAGTTAAAAAGCCTAGTTTACCCAGGAGATTGCTTTAAGGCATCTATTTACTGTCAGATTGCTTTAAGAATTTTAGAAGATGATGGTATTGAGGAAAATCAAGAGGACTTGGACTTGTGGTTGCAAAATTATGACTCTTTATATTGGGCACTCACGAATCAGCCACCTGGATTACCAGCAATACCCCGTACAACCTGTAATGGTGTTTTCTATCCGATATTGCGTGAATTTTGGTGGAAATATGACCGGCTGAGATTCCCTGATCGATATAATTTTAATGATTTACATGAAGAAAAAGCTGAAGAAGGTGACGGAGGTGATGAATTAGAAACTGTGTGAAAATGGCAGACACTGATATTTTTGACTAACGGTTTGGGGCAGACGAAGAAAGCGATTTTACAGAAATACTTCCTTGGTAGCACCAACTTTAGAATTACGAATAAACTTTCATGCGAAGAGTAATTATCGCTTTTGCGATTGCACTGTGTTAGAGTGCGTCTTTATTTAAATTTGGATAGAGATGTTTACTTTCCCTCCCAATCCTTTTTCGACAATATCAAATAATGTTTTTAGCGTCATGTTACTTCCATCATTTTCAACTCTGGAAATATAAGTTCTTTTCTTATCCACCAAATCTGCAAGTTGTTCTTGTGTCAAGTGTTTTTCCTCACGTGCTTTTTTTAGAAGCAAACCGATTTTAAATGATTCGAATTCACGTTCCAACTCATCACGACGAGAAGTACCTTTTTTACCATATACTTCATCTTTAATTTCTTTCCATCCTCTAGTGCTCATGTCATTTCTTTTTTGTGTCATAATACTTCTGCATCAATTTTAATGCCTTTTCAATTTCATTTTTGGGAGTCTTTTGAGTCTTCTTAGTAAAGCCATTCAATAAAATGACCAGTTTTCCATTATCGAAAAAGCAAAATACTCTCCAAATATCAGATCCTAATTGAATCCGTGCTTCATAAAGCCTATTTGTTCCAACAAGCATTTTTAGATAATTGCTCGGTACTCTTTCGAGCGTTTCTATGGCTTCAATTATCTTAAATATTTTGTTTTGAACCTTAACGGGTTGCTTCTTAAGGAATTCACTAAAGTG
>CAILUB010000244.1 GCA_903837305.1 uncultured Cytophagaceae bacterium | reverse complement strand
GGATGGAAATGGAATGATAGTTTTTGGGGCAACACGGATGTGTATGTGAGTATTATGGAAGGAGACAACTGGTCAGTACCAGTCAATTTAGGACCCATGGTAAACACTCCTTTTGCAGAGCGTACACCTTGGTTATCCAAAGATGGACTAACCCTTTACATTAGTTCAAATGGATTTGTTGAGGGTAAAACAGATCTTGATGTATATGCCTTCAAAAGAAAGAATACAGCTGATTGGACAACCTGGTCTGGCCCATTTGCAATTGCTGATGCAAATACACTAAATGATGATTGGGGTTATAAAGAAACGAGTAATGGAATGGCTTATTTGGCTTCTTCTGAAAAACTAAACTACAAACCTACCCAACGTGGTTCAGCAGGTGACGCTGGATTTAGAGAAACAAATTTTAGAACAGGTTATGAAGTTTTTGGCTTGCAGGTGGCTGGATTAAATGCGGAGTATGAAACAAATATTTATTCACTGATTGCTCCCGAATCACCTTCATTTACCATAAACGATGTTTTTTTTGATCTGAATTCTTACAAGATAAATAAAGGATTCGAGAAGTATCTTTTGCTTTTAGTGGATCAAATCAATCAAAATAAACAGGCAACTATTGAGATTCATGGCCATACCGATAACTCGGGGGAAAAGAAGTACAATAAGGACCTTTCCTTGAAAAGAGCTGAAGCCATCAAGGATTTTTTCATGAGCAACGGGGTTAAAAACACCCTAACTGTAAAAGGGTTTGGCGATGAAAAGCCAATCTATCCAAATGAAAATAAAGCCTTAAAAGGGAGAAACAGGCGGGTTGAAATTTATTTAAAGCAAAATATTGATGGATAGCACAGAATACAAAGGTTCTTGGGCTAGCTTGACATCAATTATTTCTAAAAACGCTTATCTACATTTTTCTTTTGACTTTTGGAACACCATGGTTTTTCCAAATCCACTGTTTAAAGAAAAAAGAGCGGAGTTGATTAGTCAATTAACTAATAAAAATTACACGCCGGAAGCAATTAGCAAGGCGTTTGCAAAGGTAGGTGTAGAACATAACCGTTTGATTGAAATAGGGGGGAGGAACTTACCCATTCAACAGTTATACCAACGGGTACTAATTGATCTTGGCTGGGTAGAAAAAATAGATTTGACTGACCTCGTCCATAAAGTAGAGCAAATTTTCCTTCAGTTCCCCCCAACCCTTTGTGAAGATTTTTTGTCCTTCTTGAATTTTTTGTTGCCATTTGAGAAGACGATTTCAATCACGAGCAACACAGCATTTATTTCCGGCGCAACAATTAGAGAATTTTTGAATAATTATTCCTTAGCCGGAAAGTTTGATTTTTGTTTGTTTTCGGATGAGGTTGGATATGGAAAGCCTGCTGTAGAAATGTTCCAACTTTTGTCATTGAAGTTAAAAGAGTATCATCCAGAAATAAGGTTAACTGAAGTGATCCACATAGGGGATAATCCTGTGACGGATTTTATAGGTCCAATGAAATTTGGATTTGATTCCTTTTTGCTTACCTCGGAGCAATATTTGATTTACCCTAGGCATGCTGTTCACTCGATTAAAGACCCGATTAGGTATCCATTTTCACCAGAAGAATATAGTAGATTTAAGTTTGGGGACTTTCAGGTAGCAGAAAAGTTTTCATTTGAATTGTTTAACTATTTTATTCAATCTGGATTTTTTAGGAGTAACCAATTTCCAGAAAAAATTGTGGTGTATAGCAGTCCCTATTCGCAAATTCCTACTGCAAGTTATTTTTTGGCATTTGGTTTTTTCAAATTGTTAAAGGATCATCTTGATGCATCTGGAGCTTCTGGTGTCCATTTAAGATTTGGAAAAATTGATCGTTGTCAAACCTACACGGAAGATTATGGGGCCATGGATGCCACTGAAAGGTTTAATCTCATAAAAAATGACACTTATAAATTCTCTCAAGAACCTGAGGATGATGAATGCTGTATTTTTATTGATGATATTTCAATAACAGGATCACATCAGTTGGTGGTGGAAAACATGCTTGTTAAAAACAGATGCTTGAATCAAAGTATTTTTCTTTATTTCGCAAAGCTTGATGAGTTGACTATACCTGCCTCAATTGAGAACGTATTGAATTTCTCCTTTGTAGATTCCATAGAAAAGCTTTTGGAGTTAGTAACCTTTGATTCGTTCAGGTTTACCACAAGAATGATCAAATATGTTTTAAATGCGAGCGAAAATGACTTCAATTTATTTTTTGAAACAGTAATGGAAAG
>CAILUB010000243.1 GCA_903837305.1 uncultured Cytophagaceae bacterium | reverse complement strand
AGGGTAATGAAGGACCAAATGACAAGGAAAGCCTATGCTTGCTAATATGTAATAATTATAAGAAATATTTGAGTAAATCAATTGTCAATTGTGCTTTTCAGGATATATAATCTTAATAAGATTGAAATTTTTTCGAAAAGAATGAGCTGGATAAAGAGATTAAAAATAGTAAATAAGTACCCAGTAAAACCCTTAAGACTATCTCAACAAGAATGCAAAGCCTTGTGGGATAGGATACAAAAGACTTTGCAAACAATTTAAATTTAATTAACCTATGAGAAAAAAATTACTTTCCAAGGTGCTCCTTAGTGGCATAATGCTGTTATTGAGTATTCAAATTTTTGCCCAAGACCGGATGGTCTCAGGTAAAGTGACCTCATCAGAGGATGGTTTAGGTGTTCCGGGTGCCAGTATTGCTGTTAAAGGTACCACTCGAGGTACTTCTACGGATGCTGATGGAAATTATAAGATTTCAGTTTCTGGATCTGCTGTTTTAACTATTACTTCTGTTGGTTATTTGTCTCAGGATGTTTCTGTTGGAAATAGAGCGCAGATTGATGTATCTCTAGTTACTGACACGAAGTCTCTAAAAGAGGTTGTCGTAGTAGGTTATGGTACTCAAAAGAAGAGCCAAATGACTGGTGCTATTTCTTCCGTTAATGCCAAGCAGATTCAGGAATTGCCTATTACGAATGCGCGTCAAGCTTTACAAGGTAGAGCAGCTGGTGTGGATGTAGTTCAGCCCGGTTCTAAGCCAGGAGCTGGTCCTCAAATTCGTATCCGTGGTAGACGTTCATTTAACGCATCTAATGACCCTTTATATGTTGTAGACGGTATTCCATTATCAAGTGGAATTGATGACATTAACCCGAATGATATCATATCAATGGAGGTTCTTAAAGATGCGTCTGCGACAGCTATTTATGGTGCACGTGGTGCGAATGGAGTTGTCCTTATTTCTACAAAACGTGGTAAGGCAGGGGCAACGGTTGTTTCTGTTGATTCATATTACGGTCTAAACCAGGAATTGGGAAAAATTGGTGTTATGAATGGAGAGCAATTCGCTGAGTATAAGCGTGAATCTCGTCGTGCAGTGGGTCAGTATCCAATAGGTTTTTCAACCCCAGCTGATGATGCAAGAATATTTGAACCGCGTGAATTAGCAAGTATTGCTACAGGTCGTTCTACGGATTATGTAGCGGGTTTATTACGCCCAGGTGCTATTCAAAGTCACCAAGTAGGTGTTTCCGGAGGTAGTGAAAAGACTACTTTTAATATTTCTGCTAACTTCTTCCAAGATATTGGTGTGGTTAAAGTGCAAGATTTCTCACGTTACACATTCCGTGTTAATTTGGATCATCAAATCAATAAAAAAGTAAAAATTGGTTTATCAACTTTGATTGTTAATTCAATTCGTAATGGCGAAAACCTAAATATTTTAGGTGGAGCTATGCAAGAGAATCCATTAGGAGAACCGTATGATGCAAATGGTGATTTAGCATTTTTACCAACAAATGATGGTTTGCGTACAAACCCATTAGCTGAATTAGTTCCCGGAGTTAACGTGGATGAGAATAAGCGTTACAGAACATTCAATAGTTTATATGGTGAGTGGGATATAGCTAAAGGATTGAAGTATCGTGTAAACTTCGGTCCAGATTTAACTGTAGGAAGAGCGGGTCGTTTTATAGGAGCCTTTACAAATAATAATCGTGGTGGAAATGCTACAGGTAGTATTAATGAACAATTCTTGTTCAACTGGACTTTAGAGAATATTGTTACCTACAACAAGAAATTTAAAGATGTGCATAATTTAAACCTAACAGGTTTACAGTCTATTCAGCGCGATCGTGATGAGCGTACGTCCATTTCTGTAAATGGTATACCGGCTGAAACAGCTTCTTACCATCGGTTAGGGGATGCAAATCAGATTACTGGTGCGAATACTGATTTAATTGAGTGGACTTTACTTTCTTACATGGGTCGTATTAACTACGATTATAAAGAGAAATATTTGGTTACAGCTACAGTACGTATGGACGGTTCATCTCGATTCGGAGCAAACACTAAATTTGGTGTATTCCCATCATTTGCCTTAGGTTGGAATCTTCATGAGGAGCCATTTATCAAGAATAACACTTCGATAGATCAATTGAAGTTGCGTGCTTCATGGGGCGCTATTGGTAACCAAGCGATTACACCTTATCAAACGCAAGCATTATTAGGTCGTACGGCTTATGCTTGGGATAATACAGCGGCATATGGTTATCGTCCGAACACTATTGGTAATCCAGATTTACGTTGGGAGACGTCTACTACCTCAAATGCGGGTTTAGACTTTAGTTTCTTCCGTGGTAAAGTTTCGGGTTCTGCTGAATATTATGTGACGAATACAACTAATTTGTTGGCTCCGCAGCCATTGCCTACGTCAATTGGTTTTAGTGGATTTACAACGAATGTTGGAGAAACTCAAAATACAGGTATTGAATTAACGCTATCTACTGTGAATGTGGATCGTGGAGATTTTCAGTGGACTTCTGATTTGATTTTTAACCGTAATAGAGAAGCTATCGTTTCCTTGGCTAATGGTAAGGTAGATGATATCGGTGCAGGTCGTTTTATAGGTCAGCCATTAAGTGTGTTCTTTGATTATAAGAAAATTGGTATTTGGCAATCAAATGAGGCTGATGCAGCAAAAGCATTCGGCGATAAGGTTGGTCAAATTAAAGTAGAGGACTTTAATGGTGATGGTAAAATTAATGCAGACGATCGTCAGATTTTAGGATCAGCTGTTCCTGCATTCACAGCTGGCTTAACAAACCGTTTTAACTACAAAGGATTTGATCTTTCTTTCTTTGTTTTTGCGCGTGTAGGTCAGTTGATTCGTAGCCGATTCCATGATCAGGTGAATCAACTTGCAGGTCGTTATAATAACTTGAACTTGAATTACTGGACTCCAACAAACCCTACAAATGAGTTTCCTCAGCCGGTTGTAACGCAGGAGTTCCCTAAATACGGTAGTTCATTGACATACTTTGATGGTTCATTCTTCAAGATACGTAACATTAACATTGGATATAATTTACCTGATAATGTGGCTAAAAAATTAAAGATGCAAAGTGTTCGTGTTTTCGCAAGTATTCAGCAGCCGTTAATTTTGGCTGAATATCGTCAAAAATACAAAGGTATCGATCCAGAAACTTTCGTTGATGGAGAACAGGGAGTTGGTGGTGGTGAGGTTAATACGAACGTATCACCAGCTACTAGTGTGACCACATTCGGTTTAAACCTTAAATTTTAATCAAATTAATTAAATAGTACAGATATGAAAAGCTTTAAATTAGTTAGAAAATTAAGTTTTTTAGCAAATATTAGTTTGATTGGAGTAATTGCTTTTAGTACTCAATCATGTAATGATTTGTTAACGGAGAATGTTGTTTCGCGTATTGGTAATGATTATATCAATTCTGCGAAAGGATTAAATGACGCAACAAGTGCTGCTTATTCTACAATGCGTTCTTGGTATGGAACGGAGCGTGGTATGAATTTGACCATCTTTGGCACAGATTCTTACACTAACGGTGCAGATGGTAGCTGGAAGTTTATGAATACGTATACAACTGACTTTGATACTCGAAATGGTCATGTTGCAGAAGTATGGAATGACTTTTATATAGGAATAAATACGTGTAATGCAATTATTGAGCGTGCACCTAAAACAACAGGAATATCGGAGGTTATTAAAAAACAACGTATCGCTGAAGCTAAATTTATTCGTGCGCACCATTATTTTATTTTAACTCAATTGTTTGGTGGTGTGGACTTACGATTAACGGAGACACTAGCGCCTACTAAGGAGGTAAAAAGAAGCACTGTGGCTTTACAATATGCGCAAATTATTAAAGATTTGACTGAGGCTTTACCTGATTTAGAGAATAAAGCACGTTCTGCTGATTATGGACGTGTAACACGTGCAGGAGCAGAGCATTTATTAGGCCGTGTTTATTTGACTAAGGCTACTTCCTCAGCTAAAGCAGGTGATGATTATGCAAAAGCTATTGCAAGTTTGAAGAATGTTACGACTAATTATGGTATTAATTTATTACCTAATTTCGGAGATGTACATAAACAAGGCAACGAAGCTAATAGTGAGGTTATTTGGTCAGTTCAGTATACGCGCGATCCATTAACGAACGCAGGTGGAAACAATTCACACGTATTTTTTTTAATGGAGTACGATGTTTTACCCGGTATGCAGCGTGATACAGAGAATGGTCGTCCATTTAAGAGATATGCTCCTACTAACTACACGTTGGATGTGGTATTCAAAGATAGAGAGAATGACAGTCGTTATAAAAAGACTTTTAAGGACACCTATCTATCTAATAAGCCTGGTACATATAACACAAGCTTTGATACCTCTAAACCGAAATTAACTTTTGCTTTAGGAGATACGACAATTTACTTACCAGGTGTTGAGTTATCTGTAGAGGAAAGAGCTAAAAGAAATTATCAAGTATTAGTTCCATCCCGTTATGATGAACGTATTTTTCCAGCGCTTAGTAAGCATATTGACGGTGGGCGCGTTGACCGTACACAATTTGAAGGTGGACGTGACTTTATTGCATTCCGTTTAGCTGATACCTACTTAATGTTAGCAGAGGCACAATTCTTCTCTGGTGCTGTGGCTGATGCTGTAAATACTTACAATATTGTTCGTCGTCGTGCTGCGTGGCCTGGTAAAGAATCAGCTATGTTAATCTCAGCAAGTGACTTAAATGTAAACTTTGTCATGGATGAGCGTGAGCGTGAATTAATTGGAGAGCAATCTCGTTGGTTTGATTTAGCTCGTTGGGGTAACTTAATTGAGCGTGTTAAACTACACAATCCTAAGGCTGCTGGTAATATTAAGGCACATCATATATTGCGCCCTATTCCTCAGTTACAGATTGATAGAGCTGCGGGAACTTCTTCTAGTTTTCCTCAGAATCCTGGATACTAGTAAATTGTTATTTTCCTTATTTTGTATTAATTCCGGAGAGTTATTCTCCGGAATTTTACTTTAAAACCATGTCTATGAAAAATCTATTATTTCTTTGCCTACTATTT
>CAILUB010000242.1 GCA_903837305.1 uncultured Cytophagaceae bacterium | reverse complement strand
CCTTCCCGGATATGGATTCCAAAAATAATACCTGGAAGCCGATGAGTATTCGCTCTAGATAATGAAAAAGCCCTTGCAGTTTGCAAGGGCTTTTTTTATCCTTTTAAGATTCGTCCGATATCATTCGCCTTTCCTAATTCCTGCTTCAGCTTTTCGTAGCTGCCAGAAAGCATCAGGCCTTTGTATTTCAATAGGGTGTTAATGTATTCGTCCAAAACGTCGAGCAAGTTCTCTTGGTTTTGGTGGAAAATTTGGCTCCAGGTTTCTGGGGAAGATTTTGCCAAACGCACAGTGGATTCGAAACCGGTGGAGGCTAGTTCGAAAATGCGGGCTTCGTTCTTTTCTTTCTCCAATACTGTATTTGCCAAAGCAAAGGAACATATGTGGGAGATGTGCGAAATATAGGCCGTGTGCATGTCGTGCTCGATGGATCCCATATAGATTAGGTTCATCTCTAAGCCGCGTTGGTATAAATCTTCGATTAAGGCAACGGAAGCGGGATCGCTGAGTTCTTTGTCGCAAATAACGCCACGCTTACCCACGAAAAGTCCTTGAACGGCTGCCTCAGGTCCAGAGAATTCGGTTCCGGCCATCGGGTGGGTGGAAACGAATTGTGCTCTTTTGGGGTGGTTTTGTAATGCTTCGAAAACAGGGGTTTTCGTAGAACCTACCTCGATGATCACTTGTCCAGGTTTTAGCGCATCTAATACCGATGGAATCAGCGCCACTAACAGGTCAACTGGAATCGCGCAAACGAAGACGTCCACTTGGTCGATGGCCTCTTGCCAAGTGGCGATGCGGTCGACTAGTCCAAGCTCTAATGCTTTTTTCTGGTGTTCGGGATTGGTATCGATACCGACGATTTCGGAGGCCCAGCCACTCTTGCGAAGACCGAGTGCGATGGATCCACCAATTAATCCGATACCGATGATGCCTACTTTAGGAGATGCCATTGCTGTGGTTTTTGATGCGATCAATCGCTTGTGAGAAAACAGATTCTTGTGCGCAAAGCGAGATGCGGATATAGCCGTCGCCTTGCGTTCCGAAGATTCCACCCGGCGTAATGAACACCGCGTTTTCGTCTAAAATTTTATCTGATAACTCGTAGCCGGAGGCGAATTTGGTTGGGATTTTGGCCCAAACAAACATCCCCGACTGTGCCGGATCATACACGCAATCGAGTAAATCCAATAATTCAAATACAAGTTTCTGGCGCGTACGATAAATGCGATTCTGATTCTCAAACCACGCGCTATCCGCAGAAAGCGCCTTTACTGCCGCTTGCTGCAAAGGCAAGAACATCCCAGAATCCATATTAGATTTGAACTTCAAGACCGGTGCTAGAAACTCCGCTTTCCCAAAAGCCGCCCCAATTCTCCAGCCCGCCATATTGTGGGACTTCGAAAGGGAATTTAATTCGATCGCGACATCCTGCATCCCCGGAATGGACAGCATGCTCATCGGCTTCTCGTTCAGGATGAAGCTATAGGGGTTATCATTGACTAATAAAATCGCATGGCGAATGGCAAAGTCACGCAACTCCGTGAAGAATTCCACCGTTGCTTGCGCACCAGTAGGCATGTGCGGGTAGTTGACCCACATGATTTTGACTTTGGAAAGATCACGCTTTTCTAATGCCTTTAAATCAGGTAACCAACCCGTGGAGGCAGATAATTCATAGCTTTCTACCGTCGCACCGGCTAAAGAACAAGCCGCCGAATAGGTAGGGTAGCCTGGATTAGGAATCAAAGTCACGTCACCCTTTTCTAGATAGGCCATGGCGATGTGCATGATGCCCTCTTTGGACCCGATCAAGGGTAGAATTTCTGAAGCGGGATTAACTGTTACGCCATAGTGCTTTGCATAAAATGAGGCAAATGCCTCGCGCAAAGCGGGAATACCTTGGTAACCTTGGTAAGCGTGATGTGAAGGATTCGCCGCGCTTTCTGTCAATGCTGCGATGGTCTCAGAAGATGGGGCTAAGTCTGGAGATCCAATACCTAAGTTAATGATAGGTACGCCGGATTCCTTTAAAGCCGCGATCTGCTTTAATTTCTTAGAGAAATAGTATTCCTCCACGCTGTTTAAGCGGCTCGCCGCTGTGATGTGTAAGCTCATAAAACAAAAAACCGACGTAAAGTCGGCTGATATAATTGACAAAAAACTATATAACCGATTAGGCAGCGTTGTAATAACCTGCGTAATAATACCCTGCTAAATAGTTGATTGCGTGTGAATGCATATGCCAAAGGTAGGAAAAAATTACTTTTATGCAAATAGAGGCTTCAATAGCTCGCGAATGAGGGAGGATTCGTAGCCTTTAGAGAGGCCAAAATTGTAACATTTCTGGTAGCGCTGCGGCGAAGTCCCCGTTTTAATCTCGTCCCTTTTTTTCTGTAAGATAGCACGGGCTTTCTCGATGTAATCTGCATCATCGATGCCATCCCAGGCAGAAGCTAAAAGTGAAGCTGAGATGCCTCGCTTGCGTAGTTCGTAGTTGATTTTCGTGCGACCCCAGCTTTTTTGATTGAACTTTGAGCGGACGAAGATTTCGACAAAACGCGCTTCGTTCAGGTAGTTATTTTCGCGGAGCCACGTTAAATACGAAGGGTAATCAGAGGGCGAAACCTCAAAAGTCTTCATCTTCTGCTCCAGTTCTTGCACGCATCTTTCCTGGTAGGCGCAATAGCGGGCCAGCTTTTGGAGAATCTCGCTATTCATAAAAGCAGATTTAAGATTCGATTTCTTCGAAACTCTCAAGGTTGAACAGGTCGTTCAGGACATCCACCATTTTATCCGAATCGCCACGCTTGCAAGCGGCTTTTAGGTGAATGATGGGTTGTTTGATGATTTTTTGGACTAAACCAGCCGTAATTTTCTCCAGCTTCTCGGTCTCTTCTTTCGTCAAACCTTTCATGTGGCGGTTCATCTCCTCCTTTCGGATTTGCTCCAGCGCATTTTTCAATTTGTGGATGGTAGGCGAAACCTCCATCTCTTTGGACCAATCATTAAAGCTAACAATACTCTCTTCGATGATGGTACGCACATCCGGAATAGAGGCTAAGCGAGTGGCCAAAGCCTCATCCGCACGCTCCTTCAAGGTGTCGATGTTGTATAAAAGGACCCCATTAATCTTCTCGATGCCATCTTCGATGCTACGCGGCACAGAAAGGTCGATGAAGTATTTAAAGGATAATAATTGCAATTTCTTCACTTCTGCCTGCGTGATCATCGGGCTATCTGTACGAACAGACGAGATAATGATGTCAGCTGCGGCGATTTCTTTCCACAAGTCAGCGATAGGAGCGACTCTGAAAAGTTCTTTGCCAGCGGCAATCTTCTCCGCTTTTTCGATCGTGCGGTTCATAATGGTGAACTCTGCAAAATCCTTCTCTTCCATGTTCTTGCACACATCTAAACCGATTTCTCCTAATCCTAGGATTAAGACTTTCGGGTTTGGAAGGGCTTGAGAAAGTTCTTCAGCTAAGGCTACGGTCGCATAGGAAACAGACGCAGCTCCATCACGGAACGATGTTTCTTGTGCTACTCGCTTATTAGAATAGAAGATGGTATGCATCAAACGGTGCAAATACGGGCCAGCCATATTTAAATCTGCCGCTTGTTGGTAGGCTTTCTTGATTTGGTTCGGGATTTGTAAATCCCCCACTACTTTTGACTGCAAGCCGGTTGCTACTTCGAATAAATGGCGCAGAGAATCCTCTGTTTCGTCCATTTGCTTGAAATAACCTAGGTATTCGGCGGTGTTCGTTAAGCCTTTTTCGATTAAGAAAGCTTTGATTAAGTCGGTCGAGATATCGCGATCAGACGTATAATAGAACTCCGTGCGGTTGCAGGTAGAGACAATTAATAATTCATTTAGGCCAAAAAGATCCTTACACTTTACATAAAATCCTTTGCTCTCGTCTTCGTTCAACGCTAACATCTCGCGGATGGCGAGTGGCGCAGTACGGTGTGAAAGGCTGACGGATTTAAAAGGTAAAATCATTTCTGTCTTAAGCGTGATTATTAATTCACAAAAGTACAATGCAAAAGTTTAAAATGTATCTGTCTTTGAAAGAAAATCGTAATTTAGATGAAGAAAAAATAGGAACCATATGCACTTCAAAAATAAGACGGTCTTTATCACAGGAGGATCTCGCGGAATTGGATTAGAGATTGCAAAAAAATTAGCTTCAGATGGCGCAAACATCGTTATTGCGGCTAAAACTTCTGAACCACATCCTAAATTGCCAGGTACGATTCACACGGCAGCGGCTGAAATTGAGGCGGCTGGCGGAAAGGCTTTGGCCTGTATGGTAGACATTCGTGACGAAAATCAGGTTTTAGCAGCGGTAAAATTAGCTGTCGAGACCTTTGGAGGTATTGATATCCTGATTAACAATGCATCTGCGATTCAACTCACGGGCACTTTGAGTACGGAGATGAAAAAATACGATTTGATGAATCAAGTGAACACGCGCGGAACGTATTTGTGTGCTCAGGCTTGTTTACCTTATTTGTTGAAATCAGAAAACCCTCAGGTATTAACGCTTTCTCCTCCTTTAAATGTGGAGGCGCGCTGGTTTGAGAATCATGTGGCGTATTCGATTGCCAAATTTGGGATGTCGCTATGTACCCTCGGAATGGCGTCTGAATTTAAGGGAAAAGTGGCTTTTAATTCGCTTTGGCCTAAGACGATCATTGCGACTGCTGCCATCGAATTCGCGGTGGGTAATGCGTCTATGATGCAATTAGGGCGCAAGGCTAGTATTATGGCGGATGCGGCTGCGGCGATTTTACAGAAGGATGCGAAGACGGTTACAGGAAATTTCTATATTGATGAGGATGTATTGCGCGCTGAAGGAGTAACCGATTTTGCTGAATACCGCGTGAATCCGAATACACCAGAAAATCAATTATTGCCTGACTTTTTCATTTAATGTTAGAAAATTATACCCCGCCACTTTGGTTACCGGACGGGCATACACAAAGTATTTATCCCTCCCTTTTTCGGAAAGTGACTCTTTCGGAAACGCCACGCCGCGAACGGGTGAAGACTCCGGATCAGGATTTCTTGGATATTGACTGGTATGGCGGCAAGCTTTCGGAGAGGCCTTTATTAATTGTTTCCCACGGTTTGGAAGGATCAAGTGATCGACAATACGTGACAGGATTAATCAATAAAATGAAGGGGATGATGAATGCGCTGGCCTGGAATTACCGCAGCTGTTCAGGCGAGCCTAACAAGAATCTGCGGTTTTACCACAGTGGGGCGACGGATGATTTGGACTTCATTATTAAGCTGGCGATCGAACGCGGGGCGAAAGATATCTATCTAGCGGGATTTAGTTTAGGGGGCAACTTAACCTTAAAATGGTTAGGCGAACAAGGCAAAAATCCTCCTAAAATGATTCGAAAAGCTGTCGCATTTTCCGTACCTTTGCACCTTTCGTCGAGTAGCAAACAGTTAGCTAAGCGAGAAAACAGACTCTACACTCATCGATTTCTACAAACTCTCATTAAAAAAGTCAAGGAAAAGTCCGCGCGCTATCCTCAGGATATTACCGCAGAGATGATTGATTCAGTGAAGAGTTTAGTGGATTTTGACGATGTGATCACAGGGCCTTTACACGGGTTTAAAGACGGGGAAGACTATTACGAGAAGAGTAGCTCCTTGTATTTTTTGGATCAGATTAACGTACCCACTTTAATCGTGAATGCAAAAAATGACCCATTTTTATCGGCGGAATGTATTCCGGAATCTTTTGTGAAGACCTTGGACTTTGTCCAATTAGACGCACAGGAAAAAGGAGGGCATTGTGGATTTTATCCGAAGAATTACCAGGGTTATACTTGGTCGGAAAATCGTGCCGAACATTGGTTTAGGAAAAGCGTTTAGAAAATAATAACATGCCTACAGCTCAAGCAGAACCTTTAAAAATTGTCATTGATTTCGATAGCACATTCACGAAAGTGGAGGGGCTCGATGAATTAGCGAGAATCGCGCTTCAGGGAAATCCGAAGCAAGCAGAAATCGTGGGAAAGATCAAGGATATCACCGACCAAGGAATGGTAGGGGCCTATTCTTTCGCCGATTCTTTACGTGATCGCGTCGCTTTATTGCCGGCGAATCGCTCGCACGTGGATCAATTGATCGTCTTTTTAAAAGGTAAAATCTCGGAGTCATTTAAGCGCAACAAGGATTTTCTAGAAGAAAATGCCGCACAAATTTTAATCGTTTCCTCAGGTTTCAAAGACTTTATCGTTCCCGTGGTGAAAGAGATGGGCATCCCAGCGGAGAACGTATACGCGAATACGTTCACGTATGATGCGGAAGGAAATATTACTGGTTACGATGCGGACAATTTATTGTCTCAGGATAAAGGTAAAGTACGCTTATTGCAATCATTGCAATTAGAAGGCGAGGTTTACGTGATCGGTGATGGTATCACGGATTACGAATTACGTGAGTCAGGTTTAGCAAATAAATTCTTTGCGTTCACGGAGAATGTTTCGCGCAAGGCGGTGACGGACAAAGCGGATTACGTAGTTCCATCTCTAGATGAGTTCTTGTATATCAACGGTTTAAGCCGTGCGCAATCGTATCCTAAATCAAGAATCAAAGTTCTTTTATTAGAAAACGTGCACCCTGGTGCCGTGCAAGCTTTCAAGAAAGAAGGTTTCCAAGTGGAGCTTTTGAAAGGCGCTTTGGATGAGGATGAATTGATCGAGAAGATCAAGGACGTGTCCATCATCGGTTTGCGTTCGAAGACGAATTTGACGAAGAAAGTATTGGAACACCCGAATGCGTCTCGTTTGATGTGTGTGGGTGCTTTCTGTATTGGTACAAACCAAATCGATTTAGTGGAATGTGAGAAGCGCGGAATCGCGGTGTTTAATGCGCCGTATTCGAATACGCGTTCGGTAGTGGAATTGTCGATCGGTTTGATGGTGATGTTAACGCGTAATATCTTCGAGAAATCGACGAAAATGCACGCGGGTGTTTGGGATAAATCAGCGACGAATTCGTACGAGATTAGAGGTAAGAAAATTGGTTTAGTGGGTTATGGAAGCATCGGTACGCAGATTTCCGTGATTGCGGAGGCGCTGGGTATGGAGGTTTACTTCTATGATATCGTCGATAAATTAGCCTTAGGTAATGCCAAAAAATGCAAAAGCTTACAGGAATTGTTGTCCCAAGTGGATTTTGTGAGTTTACACGTGGACGGCCGCAAGTCGAACACGAACATTATCGGCAAAGAGCAATTCTCTTGGATGAAAGACAATGCCATTTTCTTGAATTTGTCGCGTGGTCACGTGGTCGAAATTCCGGCTTTAGTGGAGGCGATCAAGTCGGGTAAAGTGTGGGGCGCAGCGATTGACGTATTCCCGTATGAGCCGAAGACGAATGACGAAGAGTTTTTGAACGAATTGCGCGGTTTGCCTAACGTGATTTTGACGCCGCACATCGGTGGTAGCACAGAGGAAGCGCAGCAAAATATTGGGGAGTTTGTTCCAGCGAAGTTATTGCAATTCATTAATAATGGTAGCACGTATGGTTCGGTGAACTTCCCAGAATTGCAATTGCCGCCTTTAGAGGATGCGCACCGTTTATTGCATATTCACCACAATGTGCCGGGGATTTTGGCCCAAATCAACCAAATCTTCGCGAAATACCACGTGAATATTATTGGTCAATACTTAAAGACGACGGAGAATACGGGTTATGTGATTACGGATGTCGCCAAAGAATACTCAGATGAAATTGTTAGCGAATTAAAGCTGATCGATAACACCATTAAGTTTAGAATGTTATATTAATATGAGCACCTTTTTTACCCCCGGCCCTGCGGCCTTGTTTCCTACGGTACAGTCCCATTATATGGAGGCTTTTCGTTTAAACCTCGGTTCGATTTCCCATCGTTCCGCGGCTTTCCGTAAGATCTACCAGCACGCAGACGAGCAATTGCGCGAATTATTCGCCTTGCCTAAGAGCCACGCGGTCTTGTTTACGGGATCTGCGACGGAGGTATGGGAGCGTATCATTATGAATACAGTAGAACACGAGAGTTTTCACCTAGTGAATGGCTCGTTCTCGAAGAAGTTTTTCGATTTTTCTAAAGACCTGCACAAGTATGCGAATTCGATTCACAAGCCGTTTGGCGAGGGTTTCGATGCTTCAGAGGTGGAAGTTCCGGAATATGCGGAATTGATTTGCTGCACAGCGAACGAAACGAGTTCTGGTGTGCAGATGAAGGCTTCAGAGATTCACAAGATTAAAAAAGCGAACAAGGATAAGTTTGTGGCGGTGGATATGGTTTCGTCGGCACCATACCCAAATCTAGATTTTGGTTTAGTAGACTCAGCCTTTTTTAGTGTCCAAAAATCATTCGGAATGCCTGCCGGTTTAGGTATTTGGTTTGCGAATGAGGCGATGCTAGAGAAGTCAGAGCGTATGAAAAAACACGAGGGTATTGTGGGGACGTATCACTCGTTGCCAAGCCTTTGGGAAAATTACAAGAACTTCGAAACGCCAGAAACTCCTAACGTGATGGCGATTTATGTGTTAGGCAAAGTGGCGGAGGATTTTAACCGAATCGGTGTGGAGAATTTGCGCAAGGAGACGGATAAAAAAGCGAAAGCTTTGTATGATTTTGCGAAGAAATCGGATAACTTCGAAATATTCGTGGAGAACGAAAATCACCGTTCGGCGACCGTTGTGGTATTAAATTGCAAGGAAGGCTCGTCTAAAGTGATCAATACAATTAAAGAAAGAAGCGATATGATTATTGGGGCTGGATATGGCAAATTGAAGGAAACCCAAATTAGAATCGCGAATTTTCCAGCAGTAAATTTTGACCAAGTTCAGGCTTTAATAACTGAATTAGGTTCACTTTAATAATAAACCTAGGACTATGAAAAATGGAACACCCATTCGTTGGGGTATATTAGCATGCGGCGGTATAGCCCGCAAATTTGCAGACGATTTAGCCTTTGTTAAAGATGGTTATTTAGCGGCTGTTTCCTCCAGAGATATTTCCCGTGCAGAAGAGTTTGCCTCTCATTATGGGCCAGATGTAAAATGTTTTGGTTCGTATGAAGCGATGCTTTCAAGTGGCGAAATCGATGTGGTGTATATCGCCTCTCCACATGGATTACACCATGAGCACACGCTTTTGTGTCTGAATGCAGGGCTTCCTGTCTTATGTGAAAAAGCCTTTGCGATCAATTCGAAGCAAGTGGCGGAGATGATTCAGACGGCGCGTGATAAGAAGATCTTCTTAATGGAGGCTTTGTGGACACGTTTCCATCCGTCTATCGTGAAACTGCAAGAGATTCTAGCTTCAGGTGTGATCGGAGATATCGTTCACCTAGCAGCAGACTTTGGTTTCCATGCACCCTACGATGCGGAGGCACGTTGGTTTAATCCAGCGTTGACCGGCGGGTCTTTATTAGACATCGGTATTTACCCTTTATTTATCTCCAAATTCGTGTTAGGAAATCCTTTAGAAATGAAGGCGACTGGCGTAATGGCACCTACTGGAGTGGATATGAATACGTCCATCGCTTTGAAATATAGTTCAGGAGTGACTGCTACCTTGTTCTCCACCTTTGCCACGAAGACGGATACGACCTGTGAAATTCACGGAACAAAGGGTAAAATCCACATGCATTCGCGTTTCCATGAGACGAAAGGTATTACCGTAACGATCCATGAAACAGAGCAAGAGACGTTCTATGAAACGGAGCGTTTAGGCTGGGGTTATAGTTACGAAGCGGAGGCAGTGCAAGCAGATTTACGTGCGGGTCGTACGGAAAATGCCTTGATGACGCATGCTTTCAGTACGGAATTAATGGCTTTATTAGATGAAATTCGTTCTCAAATCGGTTTAAAATATCCAAATGAATAAGATCCTTCTTTTCCTATTATTGTCTTTCGGCGTTTTCGCGCAGAAGCCTCTAGACCGTTTTGAAAAAGAAATTATAGCTTTTGAAAAGCTAGATTCTATTGCCATGCCGGCCAAAGGAATGAAATTATTCATCGGCTCTTCTAGTTTTCGTTTGTGGAAAAGCTTTGATACAGACATGAAGGGGATGAATGCGCTTAACCGTGGTTTTGGTGGGAGTACCTTGAAAGAAGCCTTGTTTTATTTCGATCGAATGGTGGCGAAATACCAGCCTTCTTGGGTGTTTATGTACGAAGGTGATAATGATATTACCTCTGGTACGAGTCCAGAAGAGATTGCATCGCAATTCGAAGAGTTTTCTGCCCGTTTAGCGAAGCAGGTTCCAGGGGCGAAACTCGTTTTCGTTTCTGCACGCCCTAGTTTAGCTCGCGAGGCATTGAAGGCGAAACAACAGGATTTAAACCAGCGCATCGTTAGCATCGCGGCAAAAAAGAAAGGGCATTATGTCATCGATATGCACTCACCATTTTATAATCCGGACGGTACTTTGATGCAGGATATTTTTGTGGCAGATCGTTTACACCTGAATGAAAAGGGATATGTGATTTTTGCGAAACAAATACAAAACTTTCTTCAAAAGTATGCCAAATAGGGACGTACTAAAGGGGGATTGGTTGCCGAATATATCGGTCGATTGCGTCATTTTTGGATTTCAAGAGAACCAATTAAAGGTACTTTTGTTGAAGTTTAGAAACAATGAAGTTTGGTCGTTGCCAGGTGGATTTATTGGAAAAGAAGAAGATGCAGATGATGCCGCCAAGCGCGTCTTGTGGCAGCGTACTGGTTTAGAAAATATCTATTTACAGCAATTCTACACCTTTGGCGATCTGAAAAGAAACATCGGTGCCATCGAGAAGCACGAGGAGATTAATCTCGCTATGGGGCGCTCATTAGAAGATTTAAAATGGTTATCTAATCGCTACATCACCTTAGGCTATTATGCCTTAGTCGAATACTCAAAAGTAAGGGTCACCCTGAATGATGTGTCGGATGATTCCGCTTGGATGGATGTCGATCAGATCCCTTCTTTGTTTTTAGATCACAATGCGATAATTAGTAAGGGATTAGCCCATTTGCGTACTTCGATTGATTCGCATTTAGCCGCCTTTAATTTATTGCCGGAGACATTCACGATGTCTGAATTACAACAGGTCTATGAGACGATTCTAGGAAAAGTGTTAGTGCGTACGAATTTCCAACGCAAGATGTTGAGCTTGGATATTTTAGAACGTATTGAAAAGAAATATACGGGAGGCGCTCACAAGGCCCCTTATTTATATCGTTTGGACAAGAAAAAAGCGGAGGCTTTTTTGTCCTCCGCTTCTTAATTTAGATTAGCCCATATTGTGGTAGACGTTCTGCACATCATCATCTTCCTCCAAACGCTCGATGAGCTTTTCTACATCGGCTATTTGTTCCTCTGTTAGTTCTTTTGTCTCATCTGGAATCCGTTCGAAATCGGCTCCCATTAATTCAAATCCTTTTTCCTCTAGGAATTTTTGGATAGCACCAAAAGCTGTGAACTCCCCATAGATATTAATTTGATTCGTCTCCTCATCTAAGAAAACTTCATCACCCCCTAAGTCAATTAGGTCGAATTCTAATTCTTCTAAATCGATTTCCGGTTTAGCCGCGATTTTAAATACGGATTTACGGGTGAAGATGAAATCTAACATCCCTGTCGTCCCTAAGCTTCCGCCACATTTTGTGAAAGACGAACGAATATTCGCTACCGTACGGTTGATATTATCTGTAGTTGTTTCTACTAAGATGGCGATACCATGTAGCGCGTATCCTTCGTATACAATCTCTTTGTAGTCTTCTTGGTCTTTAGAAGTCGCGCGTTTGATAGCCCGCTCTACGTTTTCCTTCGGCATATTCACTGCCTTCGCGTTTTGGATGATCGCGCGTAAACGAGAGTTTGATGTAGGATCACCACCTCCAGATTTTACAGCAATCACAATATCCTTACCGATTTTGGTAAAGGTTTTGGCCATTTGACCCCAACGTTTGAATTTTCTCGCTTTTCTAAATTCGAAGGCTCTTCCCATAGTTCATTATTTTGAAATGCAAAAATAAAACAAGCTGATGGAATTATGCTATCGATTCAAAAAAAAATCCCCCTACAGCTCCTCACTGATAGCTAAGAAATTTGTCTAAATTGCAGGAATGAAAAAATATATCTGGTTCTTTTTTATTTTGTTTTCTACTTCGCTATTTGGCCAAAAGAAGAACGAAAACTTTCAAATGCTCATCAAAAAAACCACGGGTCCCATTAAAGTGGATGGAATCATCGATGAAAATGCGTGGTTTCAGTCCGCTGCTGTGAGTGATTTTATGATGTGTAATCCCTTCGATTCGCTTTGTGCCCAAGTACGTACAGATGTAAAGATGACTTATGACGATAAATACATTTATATTTCTGCAGAGTGTTTTTTGAAAGAACCTGGCGCCTTTGTAGTGGAATCCATGAAACGAGATTTTGGTTTTGGCGTAAATGATAACTTTTTAGTTTTTATAGATACGTTTGAAGATAAGACCACTGGATTTGCTTTTGGGGCGAATGCTGCGGGTGCTCAATGGGATGGCCAAATGTCTGAAGGATCTAAGGTTAATTTGAATTGGGATAATAAATGGGAATCAGCTACGACTTACAAGCGAGATTCATGGATTTTCGAAGCCGCAATTCCTTTCAAGTCCATTCGCTATAAAGGAAATGTGAGTCGCTGGGGAATTAATTTTTCTCGCTATGATTTAAAGGCGAAAGAAAAGTCTGCCTGGGCTCCAGTTCCTCGGCAGTTTCCGACGGCTTCCTTAGCCTTTGCAGGAGTTCTGCTTTGGGATACTCCACCGCCTACGCCTAAAAAGAATATCTCTTTAATCCCCTATGTTTTATCAGGAGGGACTGCAAATTATGAGTCTAAAGACCCCGCTTCCATGCGCAATCAGATAGGGGGAGATATTAAGGTGGCGATTAATTCCGGGTTGAATTTAGACATGACTTTGAATCCCGATTTCTCGCAGGTCGATGTAGATAGGCAACAGACAAATTTGGATCGTTTTGAGCTTTTTTATCCGGAGAAAAGACAATTTTTTATTGAAAATTCTGATCTCTTTGATGGATTTGGTATTGAGAGTATTCGACCTTTCTTCTCTCGAAGAATCGGTATTGCTTTGAACCCTAAAACGGGTATTTATGAGCAAACCCCTATTACCTATGGCGCGCGTTTGAGTGGTAAATTAAACCAGGACTGGAGAATTGGGGTTTTGAATGTGCAGTCTGAACAGAATGCAGTGAAGGGCGTACCTACCCAAAACTATTCCATGGTCGCCTTACAGCGCAAGGTATTTGCGCGCTCTAACTTTGGGGCTTATATGGTTAATAAACAATCGTTTATTAACACAGATTTGCAGCGTTCAAATGGTTTCCAAGCCTTTAATCGTGATCTTGGGTTTGAGTATAATTTAGCATCTGCGGATAATTTTTGGACAGGAACGCTTTTTTATGCGAACACGATTAGTCCTTTGCAAAAAGATCGGAGCTTTGCGCAAGCGGCTTCTTTGGCCTATAAAGACAATAACTGGGCATTTGGAATTAAAGAATCCTGGGTAGGGGAGAATTATAATCCTGAAACAGGCTACGTGCCTCGGGTGAATTTTTTACAAACACAGCTTGATGCTGCCAAGAATTTTTATCCTAAAAACAAATCAACAAACCTTTTCTATACCACACTTTCAGCGATGAGTGTGGCTTATTGGAATAACCAAGGTACTTTTACAGACAATACAAGCTATGTAGCGTTTGAGGGAACCATGAAGGATCGTTCAAATTTTGGCACCTATCTTTCATATGATTATGTGAAATTATTATATGATTTTGATGCGACTCGGATGGGGAATACAGCCATAAAAAAGGGGACAGAACATGACTGGTACGCATTGAATCTACGCTATATGTCTTCTCCCATTAAATTATTCACCTATACGCTTAGCTCCCGTTTTGGAGGGTATTATGGAAAAGGATGGCGTACTGGAATTACGGCTGATATTGGCTATCGATTCCAGCCATATGGAAGCGTTTCTGTCGCATTAGACTACAATGATATTGTGGACGTGGAGATTCCAGGAACAGAAGCGATGGCAGCGAAGAAAGTATCCTCTAACTTTTGGATTATTCGACCTAAAATTGATATCACTTTCACGAACAAATTATTCTTTGCGACCTTCTTTCAAATTAACCAGCAAACAAAAAATGTCAATTTAAATGCACGTCTTCAATGGCGATATAAGCCAGCATCTGATCTGTTTTTAGTGTATACTGACAACTATTTTCCGGAAATTATGCAAATTCGCAACCGCTCTGTGGTGTTGAAATTGAATTATTGGCTTAATTTGTAATCAAAATAAAAAAAATAAACTATGAAGAAGTACTTATTGCTATTGACTTGCTTGGTGTCTTTCAGTGTTTTAGCACAGAAAGCAGTTCCATCACCTCCTGCCGTTGCTTCACAAAAAGTGGGTAATACGGAAGTAATGATTAAATATGCACAACCTTCGACGAAAGGCCGTTTGGTTTTCGGTAAAAAAGAGGCGAAAGCATTAGTGCCTTATGGTGAAGTTTGGAGAACAGGCGCGAACGATGCGACTACTTTCGAAATTTCAAATGATATCACGGTTCAAGGGAAAACATTAGCTAAAGGGATTTATTCTTTATTCTCGATTCCAGGTGAGTCAGAATGGACGATCATCTTTAACAAAGAAGCTAAAATGTGGGGAGCCTATACTTACAAAGAAGCAAACGATGTTCTTCGTGTGAAAGCTCGTGTTAGTGAGCATGCACATACAGAAAAATTCACAATCGGAATTACGGCTGCTGGCCAAGTGACTTTAGATTGGGATAAATCATCTGTTTCTTTTTACTTGAAATAAAATCAAGAAGTTGATAAAAAAGCGGCTCAGAAATGGGTCGCTTTTTTTATTGCCAAAATTCGTTTGAAATACACATTCCTTTGGCTATTTTTACTCGCAATTGACGATAAATAAAGAATATATGAAAAAGGTATTGATAGCGGAAGATAGCTCAGTAATCCAAAATTTAGCGAAGAAGATTTTAGAATTTCAAAATTTTGAGATCCACGCCGTGAAAAACGGACAACAAGTATTAGATGAATTAGCGAAAGCTGAATTCGATATTATCTTACTTGATATCAATATGCCTGTAATGGATGGTATGGATTGTGCTCGTTCTGTACGTGCGCTAGCGGATAAGAAAAAGGCTGCCATACCCATGATCGCGATTACAGGAAATGCGCGCAATTACTCAATGGATGATTTCAAAGCGGCTGGATTCAATGATTTCTTAGCTAAACCCTTGAACTTCGATTCATTGGTTTCTCAGGTGAAAGCCTTAACGGAATAAGCTGATGTCCCCTTCTAAAGTAACGTTTTTAGGAACGGGAACTTCGCAGGGGATTCCGATGATTGCTTGTAACTGTTCAGTTTGTCAGTCTACAGACGAGCGAGACAAGCGCCTACGTGTTTCGATTCATGTCGAAATAGGTGGTAAGAGTTTTATCATTGATACGGGTCCTGATTTTCGTCAGCAGGTACTTCGGGCCGGAATTAAGCGTCTGGATGCCGTACTTTATACGCACGAACACAAAGATCATACCGCCGGAATGGATGATGTGCGTGGATTTAATTTTCACCAACAATCTGCGATTCCATTGTATGCCCGCGCTCAGGTCATAGCACAGTTGAAGCAGGAGTTTGCCTATGCTTTTGGGGATAATAAATACCCGGGTGTACCAGAAATTGATGTCTATGAAATTGATGGTCAGCCATTCACTGTGCAAGGAATTGATATACAACCCGTATTTGTAAAGCATTATTATTTAGATGTGCTTGGCTTTCGTTTTGGGAATTTCGCCTACGTAACAGATGCGAATTCCATCGAACCGAAGGAGCAGGATAAATTACGTGATTTAGATGTCTTAGTTATTAATGCCTTGCGCAAGACCTCCCACATCTCTCATTATACCTTAGCAGAAGCGCTAGAATTGATCGCTGATTTAAAGCCTAAAAAGGCCTACATAACACACATTAGCCATCAAATGGGGCTACATGCTGAAGTAAATAAAGAGTTGCCACCTAACGTTTCATTAGCCTATGATGGGCTTATTTTAAACTTATAATATGTCATTGAAAGCTGTTTTGTTCGATATGGATGGCGTAATCGTAGATAATCTACCTTTTCACGTAGAGGCATGGTTGCTTTTTTGCGAGCGCAATGGTATTCCATTGACTCGCGAAGTGTTTTATAAAGAGCTGAATGGGATGAATTCGAAGGATACTTTTGAATGGTTCTACAAAAAGGAGATGACGCGGTCAGAGGTGGAAAAGTTAGAGGAAGAGAAGGAATTACTTTACCGCGGATTTTATGCTGCGCATAGAAAGCCAGCGGTAGGACTAGTCTCTTTTTTGCAGGATTTGCGATCAAGAGGTATTAAAACAGCCTTGGCTACCTCAGCGGGTCCTGGAAATATAGATTTTATTGTGGATGGCTTAGGTATTCGAGATCAGTTTGACGCTATAATTGGTGGGGCAGAAGTCAAAAAAGGGAAGCCTGATCCAGAGATATACGTGAAGGCGGCAGCGCTTGTAGGTGTTGCACCGGAAGATTGTTGGGTGATTGAGGATTCCCTTCAAGGGATTGCCTCTGGACTTGCCGCCGGTGCCCGTGTGGTAGGTATGACGACTTCCCATACTGCGGAGGAATTAGCTCATACACAGGTAATAGCCTCTAATTTTGTTGGTTTATATGAAAAAATAGCAGCCTTATGAGAATTCTGTCAGTTTTATACTTGTGTATTAGTTTTGCGGCTTTCTCTCAAAAGGGACGTCCTAAGATGGAAATGGTACCTGGCATCATGATTAAGGAATATACCCCTGAATTCATGGGCTTGAAACGCGATTTGCCAGAAGGATATACGGAATCAATGCGCGCAATTTTAGCTCAAGCAGAGGCGATTAAACTCGAATCAACTTCCCAAACCAAGGCCTCAGCAACCATCAATTTAACTTTTGAAACACCTCCTCCTGCAGATATTAAAGCTGTTTTTGAAAAAGCAGCAACCACCTGGTCAACCGTATTTTCATCTGATATACCCATAAATATTTATGTAAAATGGGCACCATTAGCAGCCAATGTATTAGGAAGTGCGGGGACCACAGCCAATATTCGAAATTTTGTGGGGGCTAATCGTTTAAATACATTTTATCCCATTGCCTTAGCAGAGAAAATGGCGCATAAAAACTTGAATGGGACGAATGCTGAAGTTGTGGCAACCTTTAATTCTGACTTCAAAGATTGGTATATTGGAACGTCTGGAGTACCTGCAACCACCCAAATCGACCTTTATTCAGTTGTTTTACATGAGATTGGTCACGGACTAGGCTTTATTGGTCAAATATCTGTTGAGGATGGTAAGGCAGGGTACGGGTATCCGGGAATTTTTGACCAATATTTGATTAACTCTGCAAAAGCATCATTAACGGATACCACTAAGTTTAAAAATCCATCAACGGCGCTTTATAGTCAAATTATTTCTAACGATATTAGTTTATCCTCTCCTTCCATTTTAAACGCGAATGGGGGCGTAGCTAAAATGTATGCTCCCACTACTTATAAGGAAGGGTCTAGTATTTACCATGTGGACCAAGCGACCTACGGCGTAACAAGTCCTAATGCCTTAATGACACCTGCTATTGCGCGAGGGGAGGTTACCCATACGATAGGCCCTATTGTCAGTTCTGCCTTTAATGATTTTGGGTGGTATTCATCTAATTTGATAGGGGAGGAATATAGTGATACAGAGGATCAAGCGACTGATAAAATTTTTACTGTGAAAGTGTATTCGGATACGCTTTGGGAAGAATCCTCTTTAAAGCTTTATTTGGCCATTAATTCGAATACATTTAATCCCATTTCTGCATTTTCAAAATCAGGAAACACCTATTCCTATACCTTGCCTAAAAGTACGACACCTCGAAATATCAAGTATTACTGGTATGCTCAGGAAAAATCTGGCAAGAAATTTGTTACCCCAGCTGAAGCGCCACTCATAACGGGAACACCTTATGGCAGTTATTTTGAGTTCAATATAGCGCCGGATACGACTAAACCAGAGGTGGTATATACTAACTCATTGAAATATGTATTCAGCTCACAAAATGTAATTCCTTTGCCTACTCTGCTAGCTGCCGATAACATTGGCATTGATACGGTTTACATGGAGTACGCTATCAATAATGGAGCGTTGATTCGAAAAGGGTTCAAGAAAGTTGCTGGATTTTCTTATAGTTATTCGAATAGTTTTGATTTTGCGGCAGGCTTTTTGAAAGCAGGTGATGTGATTAAATACCGAATTATTGTAAAGGACAAGGCAAAAACCGCTAATATTGTCACGCTTCCTGCTAACGGCACTTTCGATTTTACGGTCCTTAGTTTACAAGCTCCCGCAGCAAGTTATATTCAAAATTTCGATTCAACTCCCTCTTCCGATTTTTATTTAAAAGGCTTCAGCTTTGCTAAGCCGACGGGTTTTCCGAGTACAGGATTACATAGTCAACATCCGTATGCGGATGGGACAGAGGAATCTTATGATGGTGCTGGGGGGTCAGATAAGTTCACTAATTACGACGCCATCTTGCTGAAGCCAATTACGGTTCGAGCAGACTCGGCGAAAATTTCTTTTGATGAAGTGGTCTTGGTAGAACCTGGAGAGGCTGGAGCTCCTTTTTTAAATATAAATGGAACCGTTAATCGAGAATTTTTTGATTATGTGACGGTGCAAGCTTCAAAAGATGCGGGCAAAAATTGGTTTAATTTAATCAATGGCTGGGATTCGAATCATTCCCCACTTTGGTTAGGCGTATATAATTCTGGTACTGATGCAAAAGGGAATTCAACAGGATTGGGTACATCTACTTTGGTTATAAAAAGGGAAATTGACTTGCTTTCCTCTGGCATAATTAAAGCAGGAGATCAAGTAGTCTTTCGTTTTCGATTACATGCGGATGTAGGTGCACATGGCTGGGGATGGGCGATTGATAATTTAACTATTCAAGGAGAAGTAGCTTCGCCGCCACCTCCGCCGCCGCCACCACCACCATTGGTTTTAGCGACTGAGCCTGTTGCGTATTCTGCTGAATTGCAGGTAACACCTAATCCATCATCACAGGTTATTCGGGTGAGATTAAGCGTAGGTTCTAAAGATGAGCAAATACAAGCTGGGATTCTAAATGCTTCAGGACAGTGGGTTCAGCAAGAAAGCTTACAATTGAAAGGCGGAATTTTAGATAAGCAATTTGACATTTCGACTCTGCCAACTGGAATGTATTTTGTTCAGGTAATCGTGAATAGAAGCGTATATTATAAGCGAATTATTGTGGTTCGCTAAGGCCTAGCAAAGCTTTTTACTTATCTTTGTAGTCTTAATCATTAAAATTAGCCCTATGTCTTGGTTTTCAAGAAAAGAAAAAGGAATTGTTACCCCCACCGCTTCTAAGTTAGATGCTCCGGATGGTTTATGGTACCAGTGTCCTTCTTGTAAAAAAGCGATTCATACGCGCGAACACCGCCTGTTTGCCTATACTTGTTCGGGTTGTAATTACCACGAAAAAATAGGTTCTCAAGACTATTTCGAGTTGTTATTTGATAATTCTCTTTATACCGAATTAGATCCCATGATGGGTTCTGGAGATCCCTTGGAGTTTACGGATACAAAAAAATACACGGATCGAATTAAGGCAACAGAATATAGCACGGGCTTGAAAGATGCGGTTAGAACAGCTCACGGAGAAATCAACGGTTTGCCTATCTGTATTTCAGCTATGGATTTTAATTTCATTGGTGGATCGATGGGATCTGTGGTGGGAGAGAAGATCACACGCGGAATGCGTCATTCGTTAGAAACAGGCAAGCCATTCTTAATGATCTCTCGTTCCGGTGGCGCCCGAATGATGGAGGCTGGTTTCTCTTTAATGCAGATGGCCAAAACCTCTTCTCTAATCGCCCTCCTCGCAGAAGCAAAAATCCCTTATATCTCCTTGATGACCAATCCGACCACCGGTGGTGTGACGGCATCCTTTGCGATGCTAGGTGATTTTAATATCGCCGAGCCAGGTGCTTTGATTGGCTTTGCTGGCCCACGTGTTATCAAAGAAACCATCGGTAAGGATTTACCTAAAGGATTCCAAAGTTCTGAATTCGTCGAAGAGCATGGCTTCTTAGATTTCATCGTAGATCGCAAAGATTTAAAAGACAAATTGAGTTCCTTATTGGGGATGTTGAAATAAAGAAAAAGCCAGCTGTTTAGCTGGCTTTTTTGTTGTAGATCCTTTATGCGTTTTTTTCATGTAACCAATTCAGGTATTCTTCCTGCGAATTAAAGGCAATCATATTAATCTCCTCATTAAGCACTTTTTTCCAACAATTTTTATAGATGGAAAGTAAAACCAACATGTTTTTAGAATAGGGCTCATGAATGGTTAGTTTGCCTTCTTTTGAATTAATATTTATTCTCATGGAAGATTCACCTTCCTCTACTAACTCGATATCTTCTACTGAATCCCAAGAGCAAATCAGGTGTAATTCACTTTTTTCTTGGCAGTTACTATAGAATCCATCCCTATTTACATACAAGAAGCCAGATAATTCTTTGTCAGATACGTCGACTAAAGAGGTGAAAAAGAAAGGGTTGTGATTATCCGTTTCGTACCCTAATTCGCTTAAGGCATTTTTTACGTATACTAAAACTGCTAAGGTGTTTTCGTGCTGTATTTTCTCGGAAGCCTTGGCTACTAACTCATCATTATCTAAGTCAAAATCTCCCAAATTAATTTCAGTAGAGTCGGAATCATCTGCCATGACAAAATCAGCCCAATTGATTTCAGGGGAGTTAGAATTAGTATCTATTTTGATGTTTTGGTCCCCTAATTCAGTTTTTTCTTTTTTCGTCGGACTCATTTTTGCTTATATTCTGAATTCATAGCATTTAAGTTAGTGACAAAAATGATTGATTTTACCCACAAAAAAAAGCCCGCTATCTCTAGCGGGCTTTTTCATCTAAAATGGTAAAGACTATTCTTCGATCACTGCTGCGGCTACCGCTGCTGGCGCTGCTGCTTTCGCACGAGATTTCTTTTCTTTTTCTGGAGCTGGGATTACATCTTCAACACCTGCGAATACGCGTCCACAATGCTCGCAAACTAAGATTTTCTTCTTGTCTTTGATATCTGTTTGACGTTGCGGTGGCACAGAGCTAAAACATCCACCACAAGCACCACGCTTCACTAAAACAACTGCAAGGCCGTTACGTGCGTTGTCGCGTAATTTTGTGTATGATTTTAACAAGCGCTCGTCTACTGTTTTCACTGCTTTCTCGCGATCTTTTAATGATTTCTGCTCCTCTTCCTCGCTCTCAGCAATGATTACTTGTAATTCATTTTGCTTGATCTCAAGATCTTTTTTGCGTTCGAACAAGTTCGATTCTACTGAAGCGATTTCGTCGTTTTTGTTCAAAACTTTAAAATCGATCTCTTTAATACGCTTATCTGCAATTTCCATTTCGATTCCTTGCAATTCAATTTCTTTAGAAATTGCATCGAATTCGCGGTTATTGCGCACATTCATTTGTTGTTCCTTGTACTTAATGATTAAGTTATCAGAGTTTTTCTTTGCGATTCTGTAGTTAGCGATTTGCTCTTCAAAATCAGCTATGTCTTGTTGGAATTTAGCCAAACGAGTTTCTAAACCCATGATCTCATCTTCTAAATCACGAACTTCTTCCGGTAAATCACCGCGTACTTTCTTGATATTATCTAACGTTGAATCAATGGTTTGAAGCTTTAAAAGGGCCTCTAACTTTTGGGCAATCGTTGTTTCGGTAACTGTAGCCATTATTCTAATTTATTTGAATTGTCTAACCTCTCTCGTTTTAAGCGAAACGTACCGGATTGGTATTGGTTTCACTTTTCAGAACGGCAAAATTACTAATTTTTTTTGATAAATAATCATGTATCGCCTCAATAATCATGACTTCAGATTCGTAATGCCCCACATCGAGGAGTAAACATTGATTTTCTGCGTCAAAAAATTCATGGTACTTGATATCTGAAGTGATATAGGCATCACAACTTTGTTTCATCGCCTCTTTGATTAAGAAACTTCCTGCGCCACCACAAACTGCCACTCTTGAAATAGGTCCCTTAGGTAAAGCGGTATGCTTCAGGGCTTGAAGTCCTAAGCGCTTTTTGACAAATACTAAAAACTCTTCCGGCGAAAGCGACTTTTCTAAATTTCCTACAAAGCCAGAGCCCACATTTTCCCATGAATTATCGAGAGAATAAATCGAATAAGCGACTTCCTCATACGGATGAGCTGATTTTAAAGCCGTCAAAATAGCACTAGTTAGGTGCGCAGGAAAAATCATTTCTATCTTTACTTCGTTTACCTCAGATAAAACATTAGCTGTTCCCGTGTGTGGATTCGCTTCCGTCGATGGTTGAAAACGACCCAAACCTTCAGATGTAAAGCTGCAAGAAGAATATTCACCAATGTTTCCTGCTCCAGCTGTATGCAGCGCCTCCCTTACGGAGTGTTCATGTGTTGCTGGAACATAATAATGCAGAGCCTTCAAGGCATCGCGCATCGGTTTTAACACTTGCCCTTTAATTCCAAGTTTAGCAGCTAAATGATAACTGACACCCAGTGGAGCATGATCTATATTTGTGTGTGAGGCGTAGAGAGCAATATTATTCTGAATGGCTTTAATGACAGTTCTTTCGACATACGAAGCGCCGGTGATTCGTTTTAAGCCAGAGAAAATGATGGGGTGGTGAGAAATAATCAGATTGCAACCTTTTTTGATGGCCTCTTCTACCACTTCTTCCGTACAATCGAGGCTGATTAATACGCCTTCTACTTCAGTAGAAGCATCACCCACTAGTAACCCAGCGTTATCATAGGATTCTTGCCAGGCTAAAGGTGCCCAAGCTTCCATCTGCTGACAAATTTCTCTTATTTGCATGCTATGCGTTCATTTTGACTGCAATTTAGGAAATCTAATGGTATATTTATCTTTTCAAATTTTGTAAATCTCATGCGAATTAGACCAGCTGCCCTCATCATCGAAAATAATCACGTGCTTTTCATGCGCTATGATTATCCTGGAGGGAGCAAGTTTGCTTTACCAGGTGGGAATGTGGATGCTGGAGAGACCTTTCCAGTCACTATTGCCCGCGAGTGCGAAGAAGAACTCGGCGTAGAGGTGGAAGTGCATGATTTGCTTTTTACAGGTCAGGTGCATGCCACAGATGATTACAGTGCGTGTTTACATCTTATTTTCGAAGGAGATATTGTAGGAGGAATCCCGCTCATTCAAGCGGGTGAAACAACGGCTGATG
>CAILUB010000241.1 GCA_903837305.1 uncultured Cytophagaceae bacterium | reverse complement strand
TAATGGATATAAAACGGCGCTGAAGATCACTACATAAACAGCATAAGCCCACATTTTCATTCTTTCCGCCACACCGCCAGAAACAATAGAGATAGCTGCTACGGCAAAGCCCATTTGGATGAACCAGAATAGTGAATTTGAGATGGTTAATCCTAGACCTAGATCACCGTCCATTATTCCGGTGTCGAAAGCCCAGTAGCCATTGGATTTGCCATAGGCAATTCCAAATCCGACTAAATAGAAAGCAACTCCGCCAAAGATGATGTCGATCATCACTTTGGCAATAATACTGATGGCATTTTTAGAACGGACGAATCCTGCTTCTAAAAGAGCAAATCCTCCTTCCATCTGGAAAATAAGAGCGGCACATAGGGCCACCCAAACAGTGTCAATAGCGTGTGTGAGTTCCACTTGCTGAGCAGCAAGTGTGGCAGTTTCATTCATGGTTTTGTGTTTTGTATATAATGCTTGTATGCAAAAATAAAAAACGATTTGGAATATTCTGCATTTTGGTGGAACTTTAAACGAATCAAAAACCTATCTGATGAAGAAAATTTTCACCCTCTTTTTTTTAAGTGTAACCAGTATTTCACTTGCACAAATTCCATCGATTATCCCGATTCCATCTCAGGCGGTTTATCCGGCTGGCAAATTCATTTTACCTGCTGCCATTTCTATTTCTGGTCCGTCTGATTCCCAATTAAAAGTGGGCTATGCGACTTTGGTAAGTAAACTAAAAAAGGCAACGGGTCGTGCGGTTACCCTTAAATCATCAGGAGCGGCATCCATTCAGATGCAATTAGTGAACAATGCAAAATTAGGTGCAGAGGGATATGATTTGCAGGTAAATGCAAAAGGGGTTACGATCAAGGCGAATAAGTCAGCGGGTTTGTTCTATGGAATCCAAACCTTAGTCCAGTTATTACCTAAAGAGATTGAATCTAAAACGGTCGCTAAAGGAGTGAATTGGACGATTCCATTTGCTCAAATCACGGATACTCCTCGCTTCGCATGGCGTGGCCAAATGTTCGATGTGGCTCGTCACTTTTTCACAAAAGAAGAGGTAAAGCAATTCATCGATGATATGGTAGAATACAAATACAATATTTTACACTTCCACTTAACAGATGATGAAGGCTGGAGAATAGAGATTAAATCGTATCCTAATTTGACGAAGAAAGGAGCCTTTAATGTGAAGAAAGTGGGTCGTTTCACTACTTTTTCGAAGCCTGAACCAGATGAACCGCGTACTTATGGCGGTTTTTATACCCAAGAAGATATCAATGAATTGGTAAAATACGGACAGGATCGTTTCGTGAATATCGTTCCAGAGGTGGATGTTCCAGGTCACTCGATGGCGGCGATTGCGTCTTATCCTGAACTTTCTTGTACGCCAGGAGCTGATAAATATGAAGTTATTTCTGGTGAGCCATTCATCGATTGGTCACATGATCATCCAGAGGCATTATTAGACAATACGCTATGTCCTGCAAATGAGAAGGTATATACTTTCTTAGATAAGGTGATGGGTGAGGTGGCGAGTCTTTTCCCGTATGGATACATCCATATGGGAGGTGATGAGTGCCCGAAGAATTATTGGGATAAGAATCCGGAGATTTTGGCTTTAAGAGCACGTGAAGGTTTGAAAAATTCACAAGAGGTGCAGGCGTATTTTGTACGTCGTTTAGAAAAGATTATTACGTCCAAAGGTAAGCGCATGTTAGGCTGGGATGAGATTTTAGAAGGGGGAGGGTTGCCTAAGGCAACAGCGGTGATGTCTTGGCGCGGCATCGCAGGTGGAGTAGAAGCGGCAAAATTAGGTCACGAAGTGGTCATGACGCCTAATAATCAAGTGTATGTGGATTTAATGCAAGGTGATCGCGCAATTGAGCCACCGGTTTACAAAACGGTTCGCTTAAGTGATTCTTATGCCTTTAATCCGGTTCCGGATGGGGTGGATGCGAAATTAGTCAAGGGTGGACAAGCGAATTTGTGGTCAGAGCAATTGTTCAATTACCGCCATTTGCAGTACATGATGTATCCAAGAGCTTTAGCCATTTCTGAGTCTTTGTGGTCTCCAAATGAAAACAAAAACTGGGATAATTTCATAGGACGCGTGGAAGATCATATGGCACGTTTTGACGTAGCAGATAAGAAATATGCGCCTTCTATGTACGAGGCGATGGTAAACGTAACAAAGAATGCGAAAGGAGAATTGTTTGTAGAATTAAAGAATGAAATCTCTGGATTAAAGATTCACTACAGTTTCGATAATTCGTATCCTGATAACCATTATCCGGTTGCATCAAGTGTAGTTGCGGTACCTAAGGACGCCGAATTGATGCGCATCGTATCGTATCGCGGTTCGAAGATGATGGGCCGTACGATGAACATTACGCGTGCTGATCTAGAAAAAAGAGCTAAATAATGCTTTTAAACCTTATTTTAAGTTTATTTTTATCCGTAGGGGTGCCCAATATTTCGGGCGCCTCTTCTGCTTCTACGACTAATTATCTTTCGGTTAAGAGAGGCTATGTGATGTCCTATAATGGGGTAGAGGGACGAGCGAATTGGGTGGGATGGACCTTGAGGGCTAGTGATGTAGGTCCTGTGGATCGATCGAATCGTTTTAGACAAGATGAATCTTTTCCCCGCGGATTTAAGATCGTGGATGAAAAGGATTATTCTCATTCTGGATTTGACCGAGGTCATTTGTGCAATTCGGAAGATCGGACTTCAGCGCAATACCTGAATGAAGAGACTTTCCTCATGTCTAATATGATACCTCAGACGCCTGAGTTAAATCGTGGGCCATACAAGATGCTTGAAGAATATTGCCGCAAATTAGCAGTCAAGAGAGGCTTGCAACTCTTAATCTATTCCGGTGGAATAGGGTCAACAGGTCGTCTCGGCTCAGGTGTAATCGTACCCGCCTATTGTTGGAAGGTCGTGTATACACCAGACAGAATCTGGTGTATATTATTTCCGAATGAACGAGGTTTGAATAAAAACTGGCAGACTTATTCGGTTTCTTTAGAAACTTTAGAAAAGATGACAGGCTTTCATTTTCCGCGCAAACTAGCGCAGCATATAAATCGCTAGCTTTTTAGCGGCTAAGAAATTCTCGTATTCAAGTGGCGTTCTACGGTTATTCGTGTATTCGGTGTACAACCAAGGATCACCTAGCGCAAATACTTTCCCTTTGCCTACTTTAGCGGTTGCCATCACCACATGACCTAGGTGATTCACTAATGGCTTCGCGTTTCCACTTAATTTTAACGTTGTAATCTCTTTGATATAGACCTTTTTAATCGGATCAAATACTTCATTGCCAGCTGGAATTAACACTGCACCCTGCTCCCAGTTGCGTCCTTGAACGAAATTCAGGTTAGGAGCGACGAATTCGATGCCGAATCTTTTGGCCAATAGATTAAACTTTGGAATCTCACAGTTCGTCGTGTCGTTTGCTAATAAGATCAAATTACCGCCTGCTTTCACCCAAGCCTCGATTTCATCCGCCGCTTTAGCCGTCATGAAATTAGGTTTCGCTGTTTCCTTGTAGCTATCTGGATCCACGATGATGTAAACCGATGCACCTTTCAAGTTCTCCCGGGTAGGGGATACGCCTAAGGTATCTAGATTAGCACCTAATTGCTCGAATTGGATGCCCCATTGGTTGAAACCGGAGTCCTTGCGATCTTCCCAGGTATAGTGGAAACGATTGCCATTTTTTGTCTCGTGGTTAAAGAAATAGTCTAAGACTACTTTTTTGCCAGCGCCTATCGGCAATTCTTTGGCAATCTCCATCTCTAAAGAAGCTAAAATGAATGGCCCCACGCCCTTTAAATCATCGGTACGCAATGGCTCACTCAAATAATAGTCATACGATCCATCGCGGTAAGGTACTCCACCTAAGCCGCCTACAGTTACCGTTTTTTCTAAATGAATGTAACCCGCTGCATCTTTTGTGATGAATTCTTTCAGGATTCCTGCATAGCCTTTTTCTGCGTTTTTGCTGAATGAAGCTGGTAAATACCCTTTTCTCACCCCCTTAGCGAAGGCATAAACGAACATATTAGACGCTGATGCTTCGAAATAATTGCCTTTTTTACCTGGATAACCCGGTAGCTGATACCAAACACCGGATGTTGGATCTTGGATCTTCGCGATAGCAGCAGATAATTGATTTAATTGTTGAATTAAGACGTCTCTAGAAGGATGGTTCTTAGGCATGTAATCTAACACATCGACTAAAGCCATCACATACCAGCCCATAGACCGACCCCAAAAATTAGGGGAATGTCCATTAGTCTTATCCGCCCAAGGTTGTGCTTTGGCCTGATCGTAGGCATGAAACAAAAGTCCTGTTTTAGCATCAATTGCCCCTTTATACATCAACTGGAACTGTTTGATGATATCAGCCCAGTTATCTTGGTTCGTGATTTGTCCGTATTCTGCATAGAATGGCTCCAGCATGTAAAGTCCATCTAACCACATTTGGTTCGGGTATCTTTTTTTATGCCAAAATCCGCCGTCCGCATCCCTCGGTTGCGCCGAAATCTGCTTTCTCAACAAATCAGCAGCTTTTTTGTATCGCTCGTCCCCTAATTCTTGGTACAGATACAAGAGCATACGTCCTGTGGTGATGTTATCCGAATTAAATTCGTCGAAATGGTAGGTGCGAATATTTCCATTCGCATCGACGAAACTATCGATGTTCTTTTTAATGTAGTTAAAGTAGGTGGCGTCCCCCGTTCTTTGGTACACATGTTCCAAAGCTTTCAATACCAGTCCTTGCTCATAATCCCAACCCGCAGGTTTCCCTACCTTCACTGTGATGGAATCCGGATGTGTGTGCATAATGGACTTGGCCATTAGCTCGGAATAGTTTTGGGCACTCACTGCGGTACTTAGCCCGAATAAAAGAACAATCAGTTTTTTCATATTAGCGTAAATCAGAAATTTCTGCAAAATCCATATCCGTATAATCCTTATTCTCACCCGCCATTCCCCATATAAAGGAATAGTTCTTCGTCCCCGATCCACTGTGAATCGACCACGGTGGCGAAATAACGGCTTGGTGATTATGTACCCAAATGTGCTTCGTCTCCGTCGTTTCGCCCATCAAATGCAATACAGCATGACCTGGTGTCACATCAAAATATAAATACGCTTCCATTCGGCGATCATGTACGTGTGCCGGCATTGTATTCCAAACAGAACCCGGTTCTAAAATTGTCAAGCCCATCACTAATTGACAGGATTGAATGCCTTCATTGTGAATGTATTTATAAATAGTGCGGTGATTCGATGTCTCTAAACTTCCTAAAACAACGGTTGTTACCTGTTCGCGATCTAATTTTGCGTTCGGATAAGTTGCGTGAGCTGGGGAAGATAATAAATAGAATTGGGCAGGATTTTCACTCGAAGAAGAACTGAAACTTACCTCTTTCACGCCGCGGCCCACATAAACAGCACCTAATTTATCGATGGTAAATGACTCTCCATCTGCTGTTACAGTACCTTTTCCACCCACATTGATGATCCCTAATTCGCGTCTTTCTAGGAAGAAATTAGCTTTTAATTTATCTGGGTTTGGGAGACTTAGTGTTTTTGATACCGGCATCGCGCCACCGATGATCATGCGATCATAAATGGTGTAGGTTAATTTAATTTCATCGGCTTGAAAGATGGTTGAGATTAAGAAATTATCTCTGATCTCTTGATTCGTAAAGGTAGAAACTTCCTTTCTGCTCGCCTCAAATCTGTAGTCCATTCGTTTAGTTTTTTCTATTTGTTTTGTGATGTAAATCGCTTTTGCGCCTAATTCTACTGTATATTTACACGTTTTATGCCAAAAGAGTTCCCACATACCCTCGCTCAATTTCTTAATTCTGTCGGTTTTCAATCG
>CAILUB010000240.1 GCA_903837305.1 uncultured Cytophagaceae bacterium | reverse complement strand
GAAGAAGAAGAAGAAGAAGAAGAAGAAGAAGAAGAAGAGGTTGACGAAAATGAAGAGGAATCAAGCCAATTTCTTTGGGGTGAATTTGATTTAGACGACGCTGATTTAATTGAAAAGGTGACGGCAAAAATAAAAGAGGAAAATGCGCTGACGGGTTTGGCATACATAAGTGAAGCCTTAAAAGAACAAGGTTACGAAGTAGATAATCATACCCCATTCTTTTTCACCTCGATGGTTCACATTTCAAACAAAGAACTACCTGGTTTCTTATACGTAAACATGGATGGATTCCACAGCAATTGCATCGAAGAGAATGAATTACAAATGATCTTCTCGTGGGATACCGTTAAGGATATTCAAATTATAGAGGAAGACGTGGCCTCTATTAAAATTAATCTGCTGTCACATGAGGGAATTTTAACTATAAATGAACCCTATTCTAAAAATCTCCTCGTATTAGTGGGGATCTATAAAAACATTTGGAAAAAAGTCGTTAAAAAATTCGCTAGGGAAGATACTATTTCGTGGAACGTGGTTGAAAATGAGCTAGGTATTTCTCGCATTACATTTGACTCACTAGAAGAATACAAACATTGGATTACCGGAGACGCGACCGGCTATGAGATCATTGAATCAAGTGTCCCTGAACTTCGCAAAGACATAAATCGCCGTAAATTTTCAGATGATACCGTTGTAGAAATTATCGCCTACCACAAAACACGAACAGAGTTTAACGAAGACTATACTGTCGATATGAACGGCCAAGAGATTTGGTTAACGATAGCGAGAACGTATGAAGACTCTTATTGGAAAACACAGGTGGACAAACAAGATCTTTTTAGCCTATTTACTACGATCGAATCACAAGGATTCCAAGAGGGATTAGATACGTTATTTGGCTGGGAATTCCATTCACCCGGAAAAGGGGACAATGGATTTGAAATTGCGATGAAAGAGGGCGACATAAAGCGTTTACCAAAAAACTGTTTCGAAGATGGCGAGGTAAACCCCTACTTTATCTTCGAAAACTATACATCGAATTTAGAGGATATTGATGTCACGCTCCGAGGCGAAACGGACAGATTAGACATTCTTATCAATGAAGAATATTTCGGTAGCATTTGGCAAGGTGCATACCCAGGAAACTAATTAGCGTAAAGATGAGCGACACTAAAATAATTTACATCGATATGGATGGAGTAATCGTTGACTTTCAAGGTCAAATTGATTACCATTTTGAATCCAATCCAGATTATAAATCAATATATCAACATAATCCGGATGAAATTCCAGGTATTTTTCGGAATCCTAAACCCATCGAGGGAGCTATAGAATCCATTTTCAAATTAGCTGATTCTGGCTTGTATGAGCTATTTATTGCCACATCAGCTACCTGGGGCAATGTCGAATCAGCTATGCATAAGAGAGAGTGGATTGAAGAGCATTTTCAAGATCTCTTTAAAAAGAAAATGATCATCACACACCGAAAGGATCTCTTAATAGGGGATTACTTAATCGATGACCGAGAGGCGAATGGGGCCAAAGATTTCAAAGGAGAATTAATTCCATTCGGATGGGCATATGAAAAAGAAACTTGGAATACCTATCCCACGTGGGGTGATGTTTTGAAGAAACTTTTGTAACAAAAAAGCCAGCTTCTCCGCTGGCTTTTTTCTATTTCAACATCCCTAACAAGGAACTCAATTTGTCTTTCAAATCTTTACGATCGACGATGAAGTCTAAGAAGCCATGCTCTTCGACGAACTCGGCGCTTTGGAATCCTTTGGGTAAATCTTTACCGATCGTTTCCTTGATAACGCGTGGGCCTGCAAAACCGATTAAGGCACCTGGCTCAGCGATATTGAAGTCCCCTAGCATGGCGAAAGAAGCCGTCACACCACCCGTTGTCGGGTTTGTCATTAAGGAGAT
>CAILUB010000239.1 GCA_903837305.1 uncultured Cytophagaceae bacterium | reverse complement strand
TTCACTAGCCGATCTACGAACCTACCAGGATTGGTTAATTAAGCGCCAGCTTTTGGGTATCAAAGGCGTGGTGGAGGTCAGCTCTTTTGGAGGAGACCTAAAACAATACGAGGTCGCGGTGAATCCAGAGCGTTTGCGCGCCATGAATGTGAGTGTGAACCAGGTGTTTAAGGCGATTCAGATTAATAATTCGAACTCTGGCGGTAGCTATTTGGAGAAAGGAACGGACGCCTATTTTATTCGTTCGGAGGGGATGTTGACTTCGTTAGAAGACATCGAAAATACGGTTGTTGCTCAAAGAGGTGAGGCCGGATTGCCTATTCTAGTAAAGGATGTGGCCAAAGTGGGCTTCGGGAAGGCAGTCCGCTATGGGGCGATGACTCGAAACGGAGAAGGCGAGGCTGTGGGGGGCGTTATGCTACTCTTAAAAGGAGCGAATGCAAACCAAGTGGTACAAGATGTGAAAGTCCAGATGGAAATCATCGGAAAGACTTTGCCACAAGGAATTAAAATTGTCCCTTATTTAGATCGAAGTGTCTTGATCGGTCGCTCCATTAATACGGTGGAGAAGAACTTGATCGAAGGAGGATTGATCGTCGTATTTATCTTGGTTTTATTGCTGGGAAATTGGCGCGCCGGTTTAATCGTAGCCTCCGTGATTCCGCTCTGTTTATTGTTTGCTTTTGCGCTGATGCACATTTTCGGGGTGTCTGCGAACTTAATGAGTTTAGGGGCGATTGACTTTGGCCTGATTGTAGATGGCGCCGTCATCATTGTCGAGTCCATTATTCACCGACTCCACAGCCATCGAAAGGGGGAAGAATTAAGTCAGCAGGCGATGGATGAGGAAGTGGGTATTTCTGCCAAAGCTATTTTCGGCTCCGCTGCCTTTGGGGTCATTATTATCCTTATTGTTTACCTACCTATTATGGCTTTAGGGGGAATCGAAGGTAAGATGTTTAGGCCGATGGCGCAGACGGTTAGTTTTGCTATTTTAGGGGCCTTAATTCTTTCGCTGACCTATGTACCCATGATGTCTGCCCTGTTTTTGGACAAGAAAATCAGCCACGAAATCACGATTGCGGATCGCATCATGGGCTATTTATACCGCGGTTATCAACCTATTATTCATTGGGCTTTACAGCAACGCAAGTGGGTGGTGATTGGGGCTTTTGGCCTGTTTTCTGCTAGCATCGCCCTCTTTATGACCTTAGGTGGTGAGTTTATTCCGGAACTAAATGAAGGGGATTTTGCAGTAGAAACGCTACTGCCTACGAATGCGTCACTGTCTCAAAGCATCAAAGTCAACACCGCCGCCCAAGCGATGCTCCTGAAGAAATTCCCTACGGAGATCAAGCAAGTGGTATCCCGTATAGGTGCCTCCGAAATACCAACCGACCCGATGGGTATCAACTCTTGCGACTTAATTATCCAATTAAAGGATCCGTCTGAATGGAAAAACGCAGAGACGATGGAGGAATTAGAGGAGAAAATGGATGCAGCATTAGACGTATATCCAGAAGTCAATTTCGAGTTCACGCAACCGATTCAGATGCGTTTCAACGAGCTGATCGCAGGGGTGAAATCGGATATTGCGGTGAAGATTTTTGGGGAAGATTTGCAAGAATTGTTTGATCACGCGACCGAAGCCTCTCGCTACATCCGCAGCATCGACGGAGTAGGAGACATCAAAGTCCAACAAATCGACGGTATCCCGCAATTAGTGGTGAAATACAATCGTGTGAAGATGGCGCAATATGGCTTGAATGTGAACGAGGTGAACTCGGCTATCAAGATGACTTTCGCCGGGGAAACGGCTGGAATCGTCATGGAAGGGGAGAAACGTTTTGACCTAGTGGTCAGAATGGATTCGGTACACCGCCAAGACATTCAGAATTTGCGCGAACTTTACATCGACCTGCCCTCAGGATCTCAAATTCCTTTACAAGAGGTGGCGGATGTGAATTATGAAAACGCGCCACTAGAAATCTCTCGGGACAATACGCACCGTCGGATTACCATCGGGATTAACGTGCGTGGTCGCGACGTGGAAAGTGTGGTAGCAGATATCCAAAAAGTCATGAAAAACAAGATCACTTTGCCAGCCGGTTATTATGTGACCTACGGCGGAACTTTTGAGAATTTACAAGCGGCGAAATCGCGTTTAGCATTGGTCGTTCCTATCGCGCTTGCCCTGATTTTCATTTTGTTATTTTTTACGTTCCAAAGTTTCTTAGAAGCATCCATCATCTACCTCGCAATCCCTTTATCGGCGATTGGTGGTGTAGTGGCGCTTTGGCTTAGAGGAATGCCATTTTCGGTTTCAGCGGGGATTGGCTTTATCGCTTTATTCGGTGTCGCGGTGTTGAACGGAATCGTGTTACTCTCCTACTTTAAACAATTAGCGGATGAGGGTTTAGGCGTAGAGGAGCGTTTGAAGAAAGGCTTAGAATTGCGCTTTAGACCGGTGATTATGACCGCGGCGGTGGCCTCTTTAGGTTTCTTGCCTATGGCGCTGAGTCACTCGCCGGGAGCGGAGGTACAGCGTCCATTAGCAACCGTTGTCATCGGGGGTTTAATTACGGCGACCTTCTTAACTCTGGTGGTTATCCCGGTCGTGTACTCGCTCGTGATGGGCCGCAGAGAACAAAAGTTGAAGGCCAAAGGCTTAGGGATGATCATGTTGTTTATCTTGATGTCATTTTCAAGCACAGCCTCCGGACTTCGGACTTCGGACTCCGAACTAGTTTCCTCCGGACTTCGGACTTCGGACTCCGGACTAGCTTCCTCCGGACTTCGGACTTCGGACTCCGGACTAGCTTCCTCCGGACTTCGGACTCTTTCCCTTCGGACTTGCTTGTCCCAAGCTTCCACGCGCAACGCCCTCCTCGCCACCGGCCTAGCCGATGTCAAAACCGCGGAGGCCTTTATCAACTCGGGAAAGGAATTGCCCAAGGGCACGGTAGATGCGCAGTATGGAAAAACACAGACTTCGACGAGTCAGGATTACACGCTGATGTTTTCTCAAAGTATCCCCTGGCCTACACTGTTGAAGGCACAGGTAAAGGCCTTGACCTCGGCGAAGGTGATGAGCGAAAAGCGCTTGAAGATCACGCAGAATTTGGTGGCTTCGAGTGTGAAATTCTATTATTACCAGATTTTGGCACAGCAGAAAAATCTACAATTTCTGGCTTCCCAAGACAGTTTGTACACGCAAATGAAGCGTGCGGCAACGATTAAATTCGAACAAGGCGAGACGAATCGCTTGGAATTAATGGCCGCAGAAACGCGTCTACGGGAGTTTCAGCAGAAGCGAATTGCGTTAGAAGCGGATCAAAAGACGGCCTATCAAAATTTGGCTTACTGGATTAATGAACCAGGCGAATTCGAAATCGAAGGTAAGGAATCTCTAGCTATGGAATCTGGTGCTACGGGACTGGATCTGTCGAAAAACCCCACTATCGAACTCTTAGCTGAGCAGGTGGAACATGGTAAATTGTTAACAGCTGTGGAAAGAGAACGCCTCAAACCGGATGTGCGAATCGGGATGACTAACCAGAGTATTGAAAATGTAGGAGGCCAAAATTTCGTTCAAGCTGGCCTGGCGATTCCGATTTTTGGGAAAGGACAGAAAGCAAAAATTGCCTCGGCTAAATTGCAGGAGGAGGCTTTTATCAGCCAAAAAATCCAAGCCGAATCGGCTTTGCAAACGGATTACAAGAATGCGGAGGCAGCGGTGGCGAAATACCGAGCGAGTTTGGCCTACTATACTGCTACAGCCTTGCCTCAAGCGGCTTTGCTAGAGAAAACCGCGCTGAAATCGTATCAGCAGGGAGAAATCGAATACGTCGAAATGTTGCAAAATACGCAGCAGGCTTGGCAGATTCGCGAAAGTTATATTCAAGAAGTCAACGCCTACAACCAGGCGATTATCACACGTCAAACACTCATTGGAAATGAATAAGATATTCAAATTTGCAGCGCTATGCCTTGTATTCAGCTTAGCTGCATGCTCGAAAAAAGAGGAGGCCACCACGGAAGCGCCGGTGACCGAAATTAAATTAAGCGCAGAACAGAAGACGAACGCGGGTATCGAATTTGGTGCGTTAGAGGAGCGCGAAATGTCGACTGAAATTAAATGTACAGGGGTGGTCGATGTGCCGCCAGTGTCTTTAGCATCTATCTCGATCCCGATCGCGGGTTACGTGAAAACGACCTACGAATTGCTTCCGGGCAAAAAAGTGTCGAAAGGCCAAGCCTTAGCGACCTTGACTTCGCTTGATTTCATCCAAATGCAGCAAGAATATTTGCAGGCCTTGTCATCTCAGACCTTTATGAGTTCCGAGAAATCGCGTCAGCAAGTGTTGACAAACGAGGAAGTGGGATCGAAGAAGAAATTGCAGCAGTCGGAGGCGGATTTAGGGAATGTGAATGCGCAGGTGAAGGCTTTGGGACTAAAATTAGAGGTCTTAGGTTGTGACTTGAAATCGCTGGCAAAAGGGAATATTAGTTCTGTTTTGACCTTGCGTTCGCCGATTGATGGGTATATCCAAGACCAGTTTTTAGCGATCGGAAAATACGTAACGCCGTCTGATGTCTTGATTAAGGTCGTAGGAATGGCGGATAAGCACGTGGAATTGAAGGTCTTTGAGAAGGATTTGGCGAAATTAAACATCGGTCAAACCATCGAATTCGAATCAGAGGGCGAAAAATCTGCTGCCAAAATCTTCCTCATCGCCCCACAAGTTGAATTGACAGATCGCACGACGTCCGTTCATGGACACTTCGCAAACAAATCAGACGAAAAGAATTTCACCGTTGGACAATTCGTGAGCGCGCGTATCAAAGTAGGATCCCAAAAAATCCCCAGCATCCCACAAGCAGGCCTTGCTCGCGTGGGGAAAGGGGGTTTCATCTATGTGGAAATGACAAATGGCGCCATGACGCAAGTACCTGTGGAGATTTTGAGTTCGACACCAGAATACGCGGGAATCAAATTATTGAAGGCATTACCGGCTGGTAAAGTAGTGACAAAAGGAGCTTCAGCCATAGAAGCCATCTTTGCGAAAGATTAATCGACCCAGCCGCTCCAAACAGTAAAATCGGCCCATCCCTCAGGTGGGTCGATTTTTTTATCGAATATCCCAAAAATCGTCGACCCCGAACCGCTCATCGCTGCGTAGCTAGCGCCCAAGGTATACATCTCCTCTTTCAAGGTAGCAAGTACTGGATAATGGGGGAAGATGCTTTTCTCGAAATCATTCGAAATCGCTTCTTTCCAGCCTTCCTTCAGAATGGCTTTGCGTAGATCTACCGGCGCTTTGGCTGGCGTCACTCCGGCATAGGCTTGCGCCGTAGAGATGCCCACTGCTGGATACAAGAGCACAAGAAACTTCCCTTTCAGGCTCGCTTCGATCGGGCTAAGTTGATCCCCTTTCCCTTTGCCAAAAGCCGCCTGATTCGACAAGAAAAACGCACAGTCGCTGCCTAATTTAGCTGCATAGGGTTGTAAATCTTCGTTCGTTAATGGTAACTGAAACAAGTCTCTCAAACCCATCAAGGTAAATGCCGCGTCAGACGATCCGCCGCCTAAACCTGCTCCCATCGGGATAATTTTGTGCAGATGAATGTGCACGGGCGGCATTTTATGATCCGTGCGAAGTAGCTCATAAGCCTTGTAACACAGGTTATCTTCGATAGCGCCTGCGATGTCTAAGCCAGAGGAGCTGAAGGTGAATTCCTCTTCCGCTATCGTGATCTCCAACACATCCGTCCATGGCACTGGAAAGAAACACGTCTCTAAATCATGAAATCCATCCTTGCGCTTCTTCGTGATGTACAAGCCAATATTAATCTTCGCGTGTGGAAATAAAACCATATTAATCTTCTAAAGAGTTGCCTATCCAGCTGAAACGTACCCACAATCCAATGAAAAACAGGACGAGCGCAATTTCAGCGAATAAGTAAGAGAGGGAGATGTGTTCTTCCCAGGTAACCGTTTTGATCACCGAGGCCTCCATTTTGTCAATTTCTTGGAAAATCTGTTGCAAAGCCTGGCCATTTGTCGCTCGGAAAAATTTCCCTTTGGTTATCGTTGCGATTTCGCGCAGGGTACTTTCGTCCACGGGGTCAGCACTCGGCTGAAGGCTTCCTACGGCGATGGTATATACTTTAATGTTAAAATTCTTCGCAAGTTCCGCGGAGGTAACCGGGTCAAGATTTCCGGCTGTGTTGTTTCCATCAGAAATCAGGATACTGATTTTCTTCGGGTTTTCGGAGTCACGGATTTGGTTGATACACATCCCTAAGGCATCGCCTAAAGCTGTTCCCTCTTCCACGATTTGATTCGTTTGCAACTGCTGTAATTGATGCAATAAATAGGCGGTGTCTGTTGTGATTGGGCTCGCTAAATAAGGAGCACCCGCGAAGGCGATTAATGAAATGGGATCGTGGCTCCGTTGGCGGATGAATTCCTTGCCCATCGTTTTAGCCGTCTCTAAGCGACTAGGGCTAATATCACGCGTCTGCATGGAAGAGGAGATGTCCAAAGCCAGTGCGATGTCAATACCTTCTACTTGCTTTTTCTGGTGCTTGATCACACGGTAGGGACCTGCCGCCACGATGATGACGGATGAGATGCACAGGACCTGTATGACCATGGGGACATAACTCAAAAAGAGCGAAATCCGGTTTTGGTGCAAGGGAACAGAAAGGGATAATTCTAGTCGTGGTTTGTTTCCCCGTTGACGTAAATACTTGATGAAATAGACAATGACAGGCCAAATTAAGCCATATAAAAACAAGCTATTCTCCCACTCAAAAGTGAAGAAAGCTTGAATTTGTTGCCAAGAATAGAGCGGATTAAACTTCATTGTTCTGGATCTTCTCTTGTTCTACTTCGTATAAATTTGCCGCCAATGCGTCTAAATATTGAACGGATTCCGTTGTATTATTAGAAAAATTACCGCCATAAATCGCCGAATCCATCTCATTCAATACCTTTTCCATGGCTTCATCCGCTAAATTATCGAGCATTTCTTTTGAGGTAAATGTGGTAAATGGCAATTTCGTTAATTCCTCGATATATTTTTTCCATGCCGAAAAGGCTTTCTCTAAATTGAGTAAACCCACGGGTGTTCCGGCAACTTGTCGTGCATATCGTTGAAACGTACGTCTAAATTCGCGGTGACGGCGCCACAATAAGTAGCGTTTGAAGAGTTTGGTGATGGCTTTTCCAAAAATCCAGTAGATTAATCCCGCCAAAATCAGTAAACTAATTCCTGCCGCAAAAACGTTTTTAAGATCTGTTTTAGGGCTCAGGGGCTTGATGGGGATGCTTTGGTACAATGAATCCAAATCAATTTGTTCCGGATGTGGCAATAAGCGTTTCAAGTGAACGCTATCCACCACGGGATAAATAATGGTGCAATCTGGTTCCTGCAAAAGGTAAATGGGGATTTGCAGTTTTTGGACCGGAGCTAAATTAAACAACCGCAACGTATAAACGGCCGAATCTAAAGAACCAGAGGCAGTCGTCTTGGTGGCAAAAAACTCGCGTTTGAACGTCTCAAATGCTCCAAAATTCTGGTTCGCATTCGGAAAAAATACTTCTTGTCCTTTCGGATGACGCACATACAAAGAATAGTGAATCGGTTGTCCGATCACCACCGAATCTTCCTGAAACTTTCCCTTAATAATGAATGGCGTCTCTTGCATTAGCGTCTGGCATTAAAAAGTTTGACCAATGCCGGAACAAAATCCTCGCCCGAACGCAATTCAACGTAATCTGCGTGCCATTTTTTACACATTTCTTTTAAATCTACTCCTCGGTTTTTGACCTGCTGCTGGAGTAAATTCTTGAATCCTCGCGTGGAGGTATTTACCCAAGTCGTCCGCTTACGTTCCTGATCATAGATGGGAATAATCCCCATAGAAGGCAATTGAATTTCTTGTTGATCAAGGGTATGCAAGACCACTAAATCGTGTTTCAAAGATGCAGCACGTAATAAATCTTCATATCCTTCGTCGATAAAATCAGACAGGACAAACAAAAGACTTTTACGTTTTAAAGTCTGTAAGGCAAAGGTTAAGCCCGCCTTTAAATCAGTTGCTGAATTCTCCGCTTCCACTCTAAAAAGCTCTGAAATCACCTTGTATCCATGCTTTTTACCCATGGCAGGGGGCATGTACTTTTCATTTTTATCGCTAAAGCAGACGAAGCCTAAATGACTTGCCTCTTGAATCGCAGCAAAGGCAAGCACCCCAGCTACTTCTTTTATAGTTTTGATTTTGCTATTTCCGCGTCTGCCTACGGTACCGGAGGCACTGACGTCGATGAGGAAGAAAACGGTTTGTTCTTTTTCCTCTTTGAAGAGTTTTACAAATGTCCCGTGGCCCTTTGAAGAGGTATTCCAGTCAATGTGTCGAACGTCGTCCCCGTAATGGTACTGGCGTAGGTCACTAAACTCTAAGCCCGATCCCTTAAAGACGGAGGAGAAATTTCCATGCATTTGCGTGTTAATCGCTTTTCTAATGCGAATTTCCAGCTGAACAACATGGGTCAGGAAGGCTTTAATATCCATATCCACGAGACTAAATTACCTATTTTTTACCCAATCTGAATGAAATGAGCTAAAAGCTTTCTAATTTACGGGTATATTTACAAGATGAAAAAGGTCTATTTATTGCTTTTCTTGGCACTGGGAGTATTTGCTTTTAATGCATGCACGGAAGAATCGGTGGGCAACCGATTAGAACAAGAGAAGATGGCACAGGTTTTGGCAGATATTCACATCGATGAAGCGATCGTACAAAACATGAGCTTAGGTAATACCGATACTGCCTTAGTTCTTTTCCATGAGATTTCGAGTCAATCACTAAAAAAACGAGGTCTGGATTCAGCTATGGTTTCAAAAAGCCTAGGTTATTACGTGAAAGATCCAGCCGCTTATATCAAATTATATACCCGTGTGAATGAAATTATTGAAGAGCGTGGAAAAAAAGCAGCGGCTAAACGACCATGAGACTTCTTTTCTTATTATTGTTTATTAATCTAATTTCAATGGGGCAATCGCCTGTTATTCAGGGACATCGTGGTTGTAGGGGCTTGTTTCCTGAGAACTCTTTACCCGCTTTTCAACACGCACTAGAGATGGGAGTGACAGTCCTCGAAATGGATGTTTGCCTGTCTGCAGATGGACAAGTAGTGGTCTCGCATGAACCCTATATGAATCCTTTGTATGCGTCGTTTCCGGATGGTTCGCCCGTGACAAATGCATCCGTTAACTTATTTCAAAAGCCCTATGCTGAAATCAAATCGTTCGACGTAGGCTCTCGCGGAAACAAGCTCTTCCCAGAGCAAGCGCGTGTAGCGACTTACAAACCTTTGCTTTCAGAGGTCTTAGCTTTAGGAGAAGCCTTTGCGCGTAAATCGGGTCGAACTATTTATTACAATATCGAGATCAAGTCCGAACCTTCGGAATATGGAATTTCCCAGCCGGCGACGGTGAAGGAATTTGCAGATCGGGTTTGGTCTGTGATTTCTACTCATATTTCGCCGTCCTCGCTGATTTTACAGAGTTTTGATTTCGCGGTTTTGCAATACTGGAAAACGGCGATTCACCAAGGACGCATTTCCGCTTTAGTGGAGAAAGAGACACCAGAGCAGATGCTTTCGGCCTTAGGTTTTACACCGGAGATATTTAGTTCTTCGTACCGGTTTTTAACGAAAGAGCAGATTGATTTTTGTCACGCGCGCGGAATGCAAGTCATTCCTTGGACCATCAATACGACGGCAGAGATGCTGAAATTCAGCGATTGGCAGGTAGACGGCATCATTACCGATTACCCTAATCGTGCACCTCAATTCCTAAAGCCCTAAACATGTCCTTGTTTAATGAGACTTTGTTGTGGTTTATGAAGCGGAGAATGCCGCGGATAGAGGCGATGTATGATCGACCTTTGGAACTACAAGAGCAGATGCTTCAGGGTCTTTTATCACATGGTCGCCCCACCGAGTGGGGTGCGAAACACGGCTATGCCGACATAAGCAACTACGAGAAATTCAAGCAGCAAGTCCCTATTTCCACCTACGAGGAGATCTTTCCGTACATCGATCGGATGATGCAAGGGGAACAGAATATTCTTTGGGATACGCCAATTAACTGGTTTTCGAAGTCCTCTGGAACCACTAATGCGCGCAGCAAATTTATTCCTGTTTCGAAGGAAGCGCTCGAGGAATGCCACATGATGGGCGGGAAAGATATGATCACCTTGTTGGCGGCGAATAAACCGGATACCAAAGTGTTCGAAGGCAAGGGTCTTTCCATCGGGGGGAGTTTATCTGAAAGTCCGGTGAATTCGAGTATGCTGATGGGCGATGTGTCGGCGGTGGTGATGAAGAATCTACCTATATGGGCACAAATAATTCGCACGCCTTCGCTGGACGTGGCGCTGATGGGAGATTGGGACCAGAAAATCGAGAAGATGGCGATCGAGACCTCGAAGGAGAATGTAACGAGTATTTTGGGAGTGCCTACTTGGACGCTTGTGTTGATTGAGAAGATATTAGAGATTACCGGGAAGAAGTCGATTTTAGAGGTGTGGGAGAATTTCGAATTTATGATTCACGGGGCGGTGGCTTTTGGGCCCTACCGCGAGTTGTTTAAGAACCAGATTTTTCCGTCTTCGCAGGTCGGATTTTTAGAGATTTATAATGCGTCTGAAGGGTTCTTTGGTATTCAGGATGATCTGTCCAAACCCGATGAGATGCTCCTCATGCTCGATTACGGTATTTTCTATGAGTTCATTCCCATGAACGATGAGGGGGAAGAGGCCAACACCATTGTTTCTTTAAGCCAGGTGGAAGTAGGCGTGAATTATGCGATGGTCATTTCGACGAACGCGGGTTTGTGGCGCTACAAGATCGGGGATACCGTGAAATTCACGTCGGTGAGTCCGTATCGGATTAAGATTTCGGGAAGAACGAAGCATTTTATTAATGCCTTCGGGGAAGAGTTGATTATCGAGAATGCGGAGACAGCCGTCGCGCGCGCTTGCGCCGCGACCCAGGCAGAGATTAAGGATTATACGGCGGCTCCGGCCTTTATGAACGAGGGCAAAAACGGTCACCACGAATGGGTGATTGAATTTTCAAAAGCCCCAAAAGATTTTCGTACCTTTGCACAGATTTTAGACCAAACGCTTCGCGAGCAAAACTCGGATTACGATGCGAAAAGGTCTTATGATTTAGTGCTTGGCCCTCCTTTGGTCCATATCGCCCCAGCCGGAACTTTCCACAACTGGATGCGGGAACGAGGGAAATTGGGCGGCCAGCATAAAGTTCCGAGGTTAAGTAACCACCGGGAATTTTTAGAAGGAGTCAAGGCTCATTTTTAATCAAAACAAGCTATGTCGTTAAAATTAACTATCGAACATGGTATCAAAGATGCCA